>NZ_JBEOVW010000003.1:0-225075 GCF_040295705.1 Micromonospora sp. NPDC002717
CATCCAGGCACGGACGGCGCGCGACCACCGACGGGGTGTGGCCCGCCGTGCCCGGCGCAGGGATCAAGCCTGACCGCCCGGAGCCGGGCACGGCGGGCCACACCCCCACCACCACGCACCGCAACCCACACCCACACCACGACCGCACACCACCCCACGCCCGGCACACGGAGAACACGAAGCGCTGACATCATCTCCCGGTGCCCGTGAAGACCCCTCGCCTTCCGCTCGCCGCCGCCACAATCGCCGCCGTGTTCGCCGCCGCGGCGCTCCTCACCGGCCCGGTCCCCCTCCGCACCCCGACCGCCGCCGGCATCGTCCCGATCTCCGCGGCGCAGCCACCGTCCCCGTCGTCGGGGCCGACGCCCGCCCCGATGACCCCGGGCGCAGCCGCACCCGCCCCGACGACCCCGGGCACGGCCCCGCCCGGCACGACGACCCCGGGCGCGACCCCGCCCGGCACGAGGCCGCCCGTCGTCGACCACGGGCCGCGTGTGGGGAACAAGGTGGCGCTCACCTTCGACGCGGACATGACGGACGCGATGCGGTACCAGTTGCGCAGCGGCGCGGTGCGGTCGTACGCGAACCTGAAGATCATCGACCTGCTGGAGCGGGAGCGGGTGCCGGCCACGTTCTTCCTGACCGGCAAGTGGGTCGAGCAGTACCCGGCGGTGACCCGACGGCTCGCCGCGAACCCGCGCTTCGAGCTGGCCAACCACACGTACGGGCACCTGGCCTTCACCCCGGACTGCTACGGCCTGCCCCGCATCCCCGAGCGGGAGATGACGGCCGACGTGGCGCGGACGTTCGACGTGGTGGCCGCGTACGGCGGGCGGCAGACCCGGTACTTCCGCTTCCCGGGGCTGTGCCACGACCGGAAGGCGCTGGACGCGCTGGCGCCGCTGGGGGTGACCGTGGTCGACGGCGACGTGGTGAGCGGCGATCCGTTCGCGAAGTCGTGGCGGCCGGTCGTGCGGGCGGCGCTGGACGGGGTGCGCCCCGGGTCGGTGATCGTCCTGCACGTGACGGAGGCGAACGCGCCGATGACGGACGAGGCGCTGCCGCACATCCTGGCGGGGCTGGCCGAGCGCGGCCTGGAGCCGGCTCCGCTGTCGGAGGTGCTCGGGCAGAGCTGAATCCGCCTCGCCAACCCCACCAAAAGCCTAAAGTCGGGGCAAGACTCTAGAGGAGGTCGGCATGACCGCAGCGATGGAGATGCCCCGCGTCCAGGAGTGTGTGGTTTCGGCCTGCGCGTACAACCACACCGGCGACTGCCACGCCTTCGCCATCACGATCGGCAGCATGGACCACGCGCACTGCCACACGTTCATCGAGATGCCCGCCGTCCGGGCCGGCGTGGACGGCCTCATCGCGCAGGTCGGCGCCTGCCAGCGGGCCGACTGCCGGCACAACGACCAGTTGGAGTGCCACGCGCCGGCGATCAAGGTCGGCCCGGACAACGACATGGCCGACTGCATGACCTACGTCACCCGCTGACCGCCCTTCCTTCAGCTCAGGCCGTTGGCCTCGCGAACGACGGTGACCAGGTCGTCGATGATGCCGGTGAGGGCGAAGTCCTTCGGCGTGAAGACCCGGGCCACCCCGGCGGCCCGGAGCTGCGCGGCGTCGCCGGCCGGGATGATCCCGCCGACCACCACGGGCAGGTCCGGCCGGCCGGCCGCGCGCAGCCCGTCCAGCACCGCCGGCACCGCGGCCAGGTGCGAGCCGGAGAGCACCGACAGGCCGACCAGGTCCACGTCCTCCTCGACGGCGGCGGCGACGATCTGCCCGGCGGTCAGCCGGATGCCCTGGTAGACCACCTCGAAGCCGGCGTCGCGGGCGCGTACCGCGATCTGCTCCGCGCCGTTGGAGTGCCCGTCCAGGCCGGGCTTGCCGACCAGCAGCCGCAGCCGGCCGCTGCCCAACTCACGGGCCGTGGCGGCGACCCGCTCGCGGACGGCGGCCAGGGTGGCGTCCCCGCCGGCCCCGGCGGCGCCGGCCAGGCCGGTGGGGGCGCGGTACTCGCCGAAGACCTGCCGCAGCGCGCCGGCCCATTCGCCGGTGGTCACGCCGGCCCGCACGCACTCCAGCGTCGCCGGCATCAGGTTCGTGGTGGTCGCGGCGTCCGCCCGCAGCCGGGCCAGCGCCGCGTCCACGGCCGCCGCGTCCCGCCCGGCCCGCCATTCGCGTACGGAGGCCACGGCGGCCGCCTCCACCGCCGGGTCGACCTGTTCGACGGCCTCGGCACCGGCCGCGGTCAGCGGCGACGGCTCGGTCTCGGCGAACCGGTTGACCCCGACCACCACGTCGGTGCCTGCCTCCATCCGGCGCCGCCGCTCGGCCAGCGAGGCGACCAGCGCGCTCTTGAGGTAGCCGGTCTCCACGGCGGCCACCACGCCGCCCATCTCCAGCACCTTCTCCAGCTCGACCCGCGCCCCGGCGACGATCTCGTCGACCAGCGCGGTCATCACGTGCGAGCCCTCGAAGAGGTCCGGGTACTCCAGCAGGTCCGACTCGTACGCGAGCACCTGCTGCATGCGCAGCGACCACTGCTGGTCCCACGGCCGGGGCAGGCCGAGGGCCTCGTTCCAGGCGGGCAGCTGGACGGCGCGGGCCCGGGCGTCCCGGGACAGGGTCACGCCGAGCATCTCCAGCACGATGCGCTGGATGTTGTTCTCCGGCTGCGCCGCGGTCAGGCCCAGCGAGTTGACCTGCACGCCGTAGCGGAACCGGCGCTGCTTCGGGTTCGCCACCCCGTAGCGCTCGCGGGTGATCTCGTCCCAGAGCGCGCCGAAGGCCCGCATCTTGGCGATCTCCTCGACGAAGCGCACGCCGGCGTTGACGAAGAAGGAGACCCGCTGCACCACGTCGCCCATCCGCTCGGCGGGCACCTGGCCCGAGTCGCGGACCGCGTCGAGCACCGCGACGGCGGTGGAGAGCGCGAAACCGACCTCCTGCACCGGCGTCGCGCCGGCCTCCTGGAGGTGGTACGAGCAGATGTTCACCGGGTTCCACCGGGGCATCTCCCGCAGCGTGTACGCGATGACGTCGGCCGTGAGGCGCAGCGACGCCGCCGGCGGGAAGATGTAGGTGCCCCGGGAGAGGTACTCCTTGATGATGTCGTTCTGCGTGGTGCCGGCGCAGCGGGCCAGCTCGGCCCCCTGCTCCGCGCCGACCGTGCCGTAGAGGGCGAGCAGCCACATCGCGGGCGCGTTGATGGTCATGGACGTGTTCATCTCGGCCAGCGGGAGGCCCGTGAAGAGGGCCCGCATGTCGCCGAGGTGCGCCACCGGGACGCCCACCCGGCCGACCTCACCGGCGGCGAGTTCGTGGTCGGGGTCGTACCCGGTCTGCGTCGGCAGATCGAAGGCGACCGACAGGCCGGTCTGCCCCTTCGCCAGGTTGCGGCGGAAGAGCGCGTTCGTGGCGGCGGCCGAGCTGTGCCCGGCGTACGTGCGCATCACCCACGGGCGGTCGCGTTCGGGCAGCCGACCCGGGAGAGCCTTCTCGTCCATGGCGGGAGTCTAAGTTACCGTTCAGTCACCGGCGCTGTGGAAAACCACACAGCTCCATGGAGCGGACGCCCGGGTGCGAAGCCCCCGGCATGGGCCGGACCGCCACACCCCGGCCGGGTCACGGCCACGGCCAGGACGCACACTTGACGACATGGATGACGAGCTCGCGATCTCCGTCCGGGGGCTGCGCAAGGCGTACGGCGACAACGTCGCCGTGGCGGGCCTGGACCTGGACGTCCGCCGCGGCGAGGTGTTCGCCCTGCTCGGCCCCAACGGCGCCGGCAAGACCACCACCGTGGAGATCCTGGAGGGCTACCGTCGGCGCGACGCCGGCGAGGTCTCGGTGCTCGGCAGCGACCCGGCCGCGCCGGCCGCCGACTGGCGTTCCCGGGTGGGCATCGTGCTCCAGGGCACGGGCGAGTTCGACGAGCTGACCGTCGCGGAGGTGGTGCGCCACTTCGCCGGCTTCTACGCCGGGGCGGACGACCCGGACAAGGTCATCGAGCGGGTGGGGCTGGCCGGCAAGGCGAGGGCGCGTACGCACACCCTCTCCGGCGGGCAGAAGCGCCGGCTCGACGTGGCGCTCGGCATCGTCGGCCGACCCGAGCTGCTCTTCCTGGACGAGCCGACCACCGGCTTCGACCCGGAGGCGCGCCGGGAGTTCTGGGAGCTGATCCGGGACCTGGCCGCCGCCGGCACCACCATCGTGCTGACCACCCACTACCTCGACGAGGCCGAGGCGTTGGCCGACCGGGTCGGCGTGATCGCCGGCGGACGGCTGGTCGAGGTCGCCGCACCCGACCGGCTGGGCAACCGGCAGGCGGCCCTCGCGACGGTCGCCTGGCGTACGCCGGAGGGGGCGCTGGAGACGGCGGAGAGCGCGACGCCGACGGCGCTGGTGGCCGAACTGGCCGCGCGCTTCGGCGGCGAGGTCCCCGGCCTGACGGTGACCCGGCCGACCCTGGAGGACGTCTACCTGCGGATGATCGGACACCGATGACCACCACGACGAAGCCCGCCCCACCGGCCGCCACGGCCCCGGCCCGACGGCCCGGTCCGGTCGCCCTCGGCCTGCGGCAGGGCCGGCTGGAGATCACCCAGTTCCTGCGCAGCCGGGAGTCCGTCGTCTTCACGATGGGCTTCCCGGTCATCATGATCGTGATCTTCGCGGCGATCTTCGACGACCGGATCGCGCCCGGGGTCAGCTACACCCAGTACTTCATCACCGGCATGATCGCCACCGGCCTGATGACCGTCAGCTTCCAGAACCTCGGCATCTGGATCCCGATCGAGCGGGACCGGGGGGTGCTCAAGCGGTACCGGGGCACGCCGATGCCGAAGTGGGTCTGGTTCGCGGGCAAGGTCCTGATGGTCGTGGCCATCGGCATCGCGGAGACCGTGCTGCTGCTCGCCGTCTCGGTGGCGCTGTTCGACCTGGAGCTGCCCGGCACCGCCGCGAAGTGGCTCACCTTCGGCTGGGTGTCGGTGCTCGGTGTCACCGCCTGCACGCTGTGCGGCATCGCCATCTCGTCACTGGCCCGCACCGCCCGCAGCGGCTCGGCCGTGGTCACCCCGGTCGCGCTGGTGCTCCAGTTCATCTCCGGCGTGTTCTTCGTCTTCACCGAGTTGCCGAGCTGGATGCAGCAGGTGGCGGCGCTCTTCCCGCTGAAGTGGATGTGCCAGGGCCTGCGCTCGGTCTTCCTGCCGGAGGCGTTCGGCGCCCGCGAGCCGGCGGGCTCCTTCGAGCTGACCCGCGTGGCCCTGGTGCTGGCCGCCTGGTGCGTCGTCGGGCTGGTGCTCTGCCTGACCACCTTCCGCTGGACGACCCGGCGCGACGGCTGAGGCGCGGTGGGGGCGGCCACCCGTGGTGCCCGCCCCCGCCGCGTCCGCTCAGTACGTGTAGAAGCCCTTGCCGGACTTGCGGCCGAGGTCACCGGCGGTGGCCATGCGCTGGAGCAGCTCCGGCGGGAAGAACTTCTCGTCCGCGGTGTCGGTGTAGATGTTCTTCGTGGCGTTGAGCAGCACGTCCACGCCGGTCAGGTCGATCGTCGCCAGCGGACCCATGGCGTGGCCGAAGCCGAGCTTGCAGGCGGTGTCCAGGTCCTCGGCGGAGACCACGCCGGACTCGACCAGCTTGACCGCCTCCATGGCGAGCGCGCTGATCAGCCGGGTGGTGACGAAGCCGGCGATGTCCCGGTTGACCACCACGACGGTCTTGCCGATCCCCTCGGCGAACGCCTTCGCCGTCGCCAGGGTCTCGTCGCTGGTCTTGTAGCCACGCACCAGCTCGCAGAGCTTCATCATCGGCACCGGTGAGAAGAAGTGGGTGCCGACGACCGCCTCCGGCCGCTCGGTCGCCGTGGCGATCTGGGTCACCGGGATGGCCGAGGTGTTGGTGGCCAGGATCGCGTCGGGCCGGCAGATCTTGTCCAGCGCCCGGAACACCTCGTGCTTGATCTCGATCTTCTCGAAGACCGCCTCGACGACGATGTCCGCGTCCGCCGCCGCCTCCAGGTCGGTGGTCGGGGTGATCCGGCCGAGCGTCGCCTCGACGTCGGACACCTCGATCTTCCCCTTCTCGGCGAACCTCTCCAGCGACTTCCGGATGCCGTCCACGCCCCGCTTGGTGGCCGCGTCGTCCAGGTCCCGCAGCGTCACCTGCCAGCCCGCCTGCGCCGCCACCTGGGCGATGCCCGAGCCCATCAGCCCGGCCCCGACGACCGCGAGTCGACCCGCCATCTGCTTCTCCCTCGCCTGAATGAGTGTCTGCCAGCACCCTAGTCGGCACGCCTGAACGGATGCTAAGGCGTGTCGCCCGGGCGGCGGACGGCAGCGGCGGGGCCTTCAGATGGTGAGGTCCGGCTCCTCCGGCGCGGTGCCCGGCTCCACCTCGACGCCGAGGGCCCGCAGGTCCGCCGCGAAGTCCGGGTAGCCCCGGTCCACGTGGTGCACGTGGGAGACCTCGGTGACCCCCTCGGCGCAGAGCCCGGCGATGATCAGCCCCGCGCCGGCCCGGATGTCGGTGGCGCGTACGGGGGCGCCGGAGAGCCGCTCACGGCCGCGTACCACCGCGTGGTGCCCGTCGGTCTTGATGTCCGCGCCCAGCCGCATCATCTCGTTGGCGAACATGAACCGGCCGTCGAAGATGTTTTCGGTGATCAGGGACGCGCCGTCGCTGACCGCCGCCAGGCCGATCGCCATCGGCAGCAGGTCGGTGGCGAAGCCCGGGTACGGCAGGGTGACCACGTCCACCGCCTTCGGCCGGTCGTCCATCCGGACTCGGAACGCGTCGCCCCTGGTCTCCACCAGGCCGCCGGCGGAGACCAGCTTGTCGAGCGCGACCTCCAGGAACCCCGGCTCCACCCCGGTCACGGTGACGTCCCCCCGGGTCATCGCCGCGCCGAAGGCCCAGGTGCCGGCCACGATCCGGTCCCCCACCGTGGCGTGCCGCACCGGCCGCAGCCCGGGCACCCCCGCGATGTGCAGCGTCGACGTGCCGGCGCCGGAGATCCGCGCGCCCATCTGGTTGAGCATGGTGCAGATGTCGACGATCTCCGGCTCGCGGGCCGCGTTGTCGATGACGCTGGCCCCGCGGGCCAGCACCGCCGCCATGACCAGGTTCTCCGTCGCCCCGACGCTGGGGAAGTCGAGCATGATCTCCGCGCCGTGCAACCCGTGCGGCGCCGAGGCGATCACGAAGCCGTGCTCGCCCGAGATCTCCGCGCCCATCCGGGTCAGCCCGGAGATGTGCATGTCCAGCCCCCGCGAGCCGATGGCGTCTCCGCCGGGGTGGGCCACCCGCACGTACCCGAGGCGGGCCAGCAGCGGGCCGAGCACGCAGATGGAGGCACGCAGCCGGCGGACGAGGTCGTAGTCGGCCTCGGTGCCGGGCTGTTCGGGCACGTCGATGACGACCGACCGGGACCGGGCCACCCCGCCGTGCGCGACCATCGGGTCGACCGGGTCGTCGGCGTCGAAGCGGATGCCGCAGCCGAGCCGGCGGAGCACCTCGCCCATGATCGCGATGTCGGTGATCCGCGGGACGTTGGTGATCACGCTGCGTCCCGGGGCGAGCAGCGCGGCGGCCATCAGCTTCAGCGCCGAGTTCTTCGCGCCGACGACGTGCACCGTGCCGGCCAGGCGGGCGTCGCCGCGCACCCGGATGACGTCGACGTCGTTGACCGCCGGGTCACCGGCGTGCCCGGGGCCCACCCCGCCCGGCCGGAGGGCGCCCGGGCGCACCGGGATCGGCAGATCCGGTATCCGTAGGCTGTGCGTCATGGCCGTCCACCTCACGCGCATCTACACCAAGGCCGGCGACGCCGGCATGACCAGGCTGAGCAACAACGAACAAGTGCCGAAGACCGATCCGCGCATCGCCGCGTACGCGGACGTCGACGAGTGCAACGCCGCGATCGGCGTGGCGCTCGCGCTGGGGCAGCTCGACGACGAGCTGCGGGGCGTCCTGGCGTCGATCCAGAACGACATGTTCGACGTGGGCGCCGACCTGGCCACCCCGGTGGAGCCGGATCCGAAGTACCCGCCGCTGCGGGTCACCGAGGAGTACGTCGAGCGCATCGAGGGTTGGTGCGACGAGTACAACGCACGCCTGAGCAAGCTCGACTCCTTCATCCTCCCCGGCGGCACCGCGGGCGCGGCGCTGCTGCACGTGGCGCGGACGGTCGCCCGACGCGCCGAGCGGGCGGCGTGGGCCCTGGTCGCACACGACCCTGAGCGGACCAGCTCGCTCCCGGCAAAGTATCTCAACCGGCTCTCTGACCTGCTGTTCATCTTGGCAAGATCGGCCAATCCGGGCGGAGATGTGCTATGGGTGCCGGGCGGTAGGCGCTGACCGCGCAGCATCCCCTCCCGCCGGACGCCGCGGTGGGCGCGCTGCACCACGTCGAGGTCTGGGTGCCCGACCTGGCCGCCGCCGTCCGCGGCTGGGGTTGGCTGCTCGGCGAGCTGGGCTGGACGCCGTTCCAGGAGTGGCCGGCCGGCCGCTCCTGGCGGCTCGGCCCGACGTACCTGGTGCTGGAATGCTCGCCGGCGCTGTCCGGGTCGGTCCACGATCGGCTCGCCCCCGGGCTCAACCATCTCGCCTTCCACGCGGGTCCGCCGGCCGCCGTGGACCGGCTGGTCGCGGCGGCGCCGGCGCACGGCTGGACGCTGCTCTTCCCGGACCGCCATCCTCGCGCCGGCGGCCCGGACACCTACGCCGCCTACCTGACCGACAACCAGGGGTACGAGGTCGAACTGGTCGCCTCACCACCCGAGTAGTTCAGCGGGTCACCTGACGAGACCGGTAACGGTGCAGGTGGTGTAAGAGGGCGCCGGACCGCGGACAGTGCGACGGCAGGGGTTTCCGGGGAGCCCGCCCGCGGAGGGATCAAGCCTGACCGCCCGGAGCGGGTGGGCTCCCCGGAAACCCCAAGGACGAGGGGACGTCAGGCAGCGGGCCAGTCCTGGGAGGCCAGACGCGGCGAGACCGCCCCCGGAGGGGCGGCCTCGAGCCAGGAGAGGAACCCGGTGACGGTGGATCGCGCCATGGCGATCTCGACCGGGGCGTGGTTGCTGGTACAGCGGAGGATGACCCAGTCGGCGGGCATGGAGAGGCGTTCCTGCCCCTCCGGCAGCCGCCGGCGCTCCACGGCCAGCCCTTTGCGGGAGAGCACCCGCGTGGGACGGATGGCGAGGCTGAAGACCCGGTACCAGCGGAGTTCGTCGCCGACGAACCGGCCGAAGCCGGGGGACCAGCCACGGCCGTCGAGCATCGTGGAGGTCCGGACGCCGAGCCGGATGATGCCTCCGCTACGTGTGACGACGGCCCGCCGGACGAAGAGGATCAGGAGCGCGCCGAGGATGACGGCTACGCCGATTCCGATCCCTTCGACGATCCCCATCGGCGGTGCGGCTCAGCGGCTCTGTGCGGCGGAAACCGGGGTGGCGCTCTCGGCCAGGACGGTGACGCCGTCGGCGGTCACCGAGAGGAAGCCGCCGGCGACCTCGTAGGAGACCTGCTCGCCACCGGCGAGCTTGATGCGCACCTGGCCGGGCTCGGCGAGCTGGCCGAGCAGGGGCGCGTGCCCCGGCAGCACACCCAGCTCACCCTCGGTCGTCCGGGCGACGACCATCTCGGCGTCACCGGACCAGACCTTCTCCTCGACGGCTACGAGCTCGACGTGAAGCTGCTGTGCCACGCTGTCTCCTTGCTGCGGCGGCGGATTGTCGAAAGTCTAGTCTTGCCGCGGACGCGCCCCCAACGCGGGTGGCGAGACCTGCGCCACGGCTATTTGGCCTTGTTCTGGAAGTCGGGGTGTTCCAACAGGAACGCGTCCAGCTGCTCGTTCTGGAGGGCGGTGAAGAAGTCCTCCACGGCCGGCTGGAACCGCTCGCCCCGGTACTTCCCGTTCTCGGTGACGCCGCCGCCGGGCAGCTTGACCATCTGGATCGTCTCCGGGCGGATGTTCTTCAGGGCGATGCCGAAGTCGATCACGCTGTTGCCACGGCCGCTGAAGATCAGCGACTGCCCGGCCGCCCGCAGCACCCGGTCCAGCTTGATCGGGTTCGTCACCACATCGGCGCTCAGCGCCTGGCCGGCCATGGCCTTGACGAACTGCTGCTGGTGGCGCTGCCGGCCGTAGTCGCCGTCCGGGACGCCGTTCTTCGGGTAGCGCTGCCGGACGTAGTCGAGCGCCTGCCAGCCGCTGAGGTGCTGGTTGCCCTTCTTGTAGACCGCCTGGGGGCCGACGTAGCCCTCGCCGTACGGGTTGCCCTTGCGGTGCTTACCGCTCGGCTCGCGGTGCTCGGAGCGCACCTCGCGCTCGATGTACATGTCGACGCCGCCCATCGCGTCGACGATCTTCTGGAAGCCGTTGAAGTTGATGATCGCGCCGGCGTCGAAGCGCTTGATGCCGGTGACCTTCTGCACCGTCATCGCCAGCAGTTCGAAGCCCCGGGCGGCGTCCGGGTTCCCGCCCGGCACCCGACTGCCGTACGACATCGCCGCGTTGAGCTTGTCGGTGCCGCCGTTGAACTCCGCCCGGCTGAACTTGGGGATCTCCACCAGCAGATCGCGCGGCATCGAGAAGAGGTAGGCGCGGTCCATCTCGGCGGGCACGTGCAGCACCATGATCGAGTCGGCCAGCGGCGGCGTCTCCGGGTTGCGCGGGTCGATGCCGACCAGCAGGATGTTGAGCGGGCCCTTGATGTCGCTCTTGCGCTCCTTCGCCCCGGCGGCCTGGTCGCCGAAGAGGTCGGCCTTGCCCACCGCGCCCTCGTAGCGGGCCATCAGCGCCTCGGCGCCGACCAGGACCACGCCGCTGAGCAGCATGAGGACGGCACCGAACACGGTGCAGGCCCGGGCCCACCGCGGCACCCCCGACCACACGGACGACCTGCCGCCGCCCTTGCCGGCCTTACCCACGATCATCTCCGTTCGTCACGCCCACGATCAGGAGACGGGCGCACGCAGCCGATTGGTTGCACAGATCGACGCTCGCTCCGGCGAGCGCGCGGATCGACGGTACCTCGCGTTCGGCTTGATCGCCGACCGCGCGGAACCGGGCAGCGGCGATCATAAGGCCCGAAGATGAACGAAAGGCCGCCCCGGCATTGCCGGGACGGCCTTTCTCAGGACCGACAGGTCAGCCCTTCATCAGCTCCGCCGCCTTGCGCTCCAGGTCCTCCAGACCGCCGCACATGAAGAAGGCCTGCTCGGGGAAGTGGTCGTACTCACCCTCGCTGATCTTCTTGAACGCCTCGATGGTCTCCTTGATCGGGACCGTCGAGCCCGGCACGCCGGTGAACTGCTCGGCGGCGTAGGTGTTCTGCGACAGGAAGCGCTCGATCCGCCGCGCGCGCTGCACGGTGATCTTGTCTTCCTCGGAGAGCTCCTCGATACCGAGGATGGCGATGATGTCCTGCAGGTCCTTGTACTTCTGCAGGATCCGCTTCACCTCGGTCGCCACCGCGAAGTGCTCGGCGCCGACGAACTCCGGGGCGAGGATCCGGGACGAGGACGCCAGCGGGTCCACGGCCGGGTAGATGCCCTTGTCGGAGATCGACCGCTCCAGGTTGGTGGTCGCGTCGAGGTGGGCGAACGTGGTGGCCGGGGCGGGGTCGGTGTAGTCGTCCGCCGGCACGTAGATCGCCTGCATCGAGGTGATGGCCTGGCCCCGGACGGAGGTGATCCGCTCCTGGAGCTCGCCCATCTCGTCGGCCAGGGTCGGCTGGTAACCCACGGCGCTCGGCATACGGCCGAGCAGCGTGGAGACCTCCGAACCCGCCTGGGTGAAGCGGAAGATGTTGTCGATGAAGAGCAGCACCTCCTGCTTCTGCACGTCGCGGAAGTACTCCGCCATGGTGAGCGCGGAGAGCGCCACCCGCAGCCGGGTGCCCGGCGGCTCGTCCATCTGGCCGTAGACCAGCGCGGTCTTGTCGATGACGCCGGACTCGGTCATCTCGGCGATGAGGTCGTTGCCCTCACGGGTGCGCTCACCCACGCCGGCGAAGACCGAGGTACCACCGAAGTTCCGGGCGACACGGGTGATCATCTCCTGGATGAGCACCGTCTTGCCCACGCCGGCGCCGCCGAACAGGCCGATCTTGCCGCCCTTCACGTACGGGGCGAGCAGGTCGATGACCTTGATGCCAGTCTCCAGCATCTCGGTCTTCGGCTCCAGGTCCGCGAAGGCCGGGGCCTTGCGGTGGATCTGCCAGTGGTCGTCCGGGCTGAGCGTCTCGCCCTCGGTGAGGTTGAGGCACTCGCCGATCGCGTTGAACACGTGGCCCTTGACCGTGTCGCCCACCGGAACGGTGATCGGCGAACCGGTGTCCCGCACCTCGGCGCCGCGGACCAGGCCGTCGGTCGGCTGCATCGAGATGGCGCGGACCATGTTGTCACCCAGGTGCTGGGCGACCTCCAGGGTCAGCGTCTTCTCGCCGCCGGAGAGGGTCACGTCCACGTGCAGGGCGTTGAACAGGGCCGGCATGGCGTCGCGCGGGAACTCGGCGTCGACGACCGGGCCGATGACCCGGACCACGCGACCCGTGGCCGTCTTGGTCTCTACTGGGGCAGTCATCACACTTCACTTCCCGACGCGGCCAGCGCGTTCGCGCCGCCGACGATCTCGCTGATCTCCTGGGTGATCCCGGCCTGGCGGGCCGAGTTCATCTCACGCGTGTACTTCTCGATCATCTCTTCGGCGTTGTCGGTGGCGCTCTTCATCGCCCGCCGCCGGGCCGCCGACTCGCTGGCCGCCGACTCCAGCAACGCCGCGTAGATCCGCGTGTTGATGTACTTCGGCAACAGCGCGTCGAGCAGCGCCTCCGCCTCCGGCTCGAACTCGTACGCCGGCAGCAGGCCCTCGGACCGGGGACGGTCCTCCACCTGCATCGGCCCGATGATCTTCGCGACCGGGGTCTGGGTCATCAGGGAGTGGAACTCGGTGTAGACGATGTGCAACTCGTCGATCCCGAGCACCCCGTCCGGCCCGGCGCCGCCGTCGACGTCGTCCGCACCGGCCGTGAACGCCTTGATCAGCGTCTCGCCCACGGCGCGGGCGTCGGCGAACGTCGGCTGCTCCGAGAACCCGGTCCAGTTCTCCTCGATCGGCCGGTCACGGAACCGGAAGAAGCCGACGCCCTTGCGCCCGATGACGTAGAGCACCGGCTCCTTGCCGTCGGCGCGGAGCCGGGCGATCAGCGACTCCGCCGTCTTGATCGCGTTGGAGCTGTAACCGCCGGCCAGGCCACGGTCGGAGGTGACCAGCAGGACACCTGCCCGCCGCACCCGCGGACGCGGGGTGAGCAGCGGGTGGTCGATCCGCGCGTTGGACGCCAGCGCCGTGAGCACACCGGTGATGGCCTGGGCGTACGGCAGGGACGCCTCCACCCGGGCCTGGGCCTTGGCGATCCGGCTCGTCGCCACGAGCTCCATCGCCTTGGTGATCTTCTTCATCCCCTTCGCCGAGCGGATCCGTTGACGAAGAACGCGTACCTGGGCCGCCATGAATCAGCCCTTACTGGTTCTCGACCGGGCGGTCGGTCGTGCCGTCGCGGAAGCGGGTCACCGTCTCGCGGTTCTCCTCGCCCTCGAGCGGCGTGGCCGGGGCCTCGTTGATCCGACGCTCGTCGGCCTTGCCGAGGAAGAGCTGCTTGAACTCGGTGATGGCGCGGTCGAGCGAGCCGACGATCTCGTCGTCCCACTTGTTGTCGGCGATCCCGGCCAGCACACCCTCGTGCTTGTGGCGCAGGTACTGGAGGAACTCCGACTCGAAGCGGCGGATCTCACCCACGGGGATGTCGTCCAGCTTGCCCTCGGTGCCGGCCCAGACCGAGACGACCTGCTCCTGCACCGGGAACGGCGAGTAGTTCGACTGCTTCAGCAGCTCGACCAGGCGGGAACCACGCTCCAGCTGGGCGCGGGAGGCCTTGTCCAGGTCGGAGGCGAAGGCGGCGAACGCCTCCAGCTCGCGGAACTGGGCCAGGTTCAGCCGCAGCGAACCGGCGACCTTCTTCATCGGCTTCACCTGCGCGGCGCCACCGACCCGGGAGACCGAGGTGCCGACGTTGATGGCCGGCCGGACGCCCTGGTTGAACAGGTCGGTCTCGAGGAAGATCTGGCCGTCGGTGATGGAGATGACGTTGGTCGGGATGAAGGCCGAGATGTCGTTGGCCTTCGTCTCGATGATCGGCAGGCCGGTCATCGAGCCCCCGCCCAGCTCGTCGGAGAGCTTCGCGCAGCGCTCCAGCAGGCGGGAGTGCAGGTAGAAGACGTCACCCGGGTACGCCTCACGACCCGGCGGGCGGCGCAGCAGCAGCGACACGGCGCGGTACGCCTCGGCCTGCTTGCTCAGGTCGTCGAAGACGATCAGGACGTGCTTGCCGCCGTACATCCAGTGCTGCCCGATGGACGAGCCGGTGTACGGGGCGAGGTACTTGAAGCCGGCCGGGTCGGAGGCCGGGGAGGCAACGATGGTGGTGTACTCCATCGCACCCGCCTCCTCCAGGATGCCCTTGATCGAGGCGATCGTGGAGGCCTTCTGGCCGATGGCGACGTAGATGCAGCGGACCTGCTTCTTCGGGTCGCCGGAGCGCCAGTTCTCCCGCTGGTTGAGGATGGTGTCCAGGGCGACGGTGGTCTTGCCGGTCTTCCGGTCGCCGATGATCAGCTGACGCTGACCGCGGCCGATCGGGGTCATGGCGTCGACGGCCTTGAGACCGGTCTGCAGCGGCTCGTCGACCGACTGCCGGGCCATCACGTTCGGGGCCTGGAGCTCCAGCTCGCGGAAGCCCTCGTTGGGGATGTCGCCGAGGCCGTCGATCGGCTGGCCGAGCGCGTTGACCACGCGGCCGAGGAAGGCGTCGCCGACCGGCACGGAGAGCACCCGGCCGGTGCGCTTGACGCGCTGCCCCTCTTCGAGCTTGGCGGAGTCACCGAGAACGACGACACCGATCTCCCGGACGTCGAGGTTCAGCGCCACACCCAGGGTGCCGTCCTCGAACTCCAGGAGCTCGTTGGTCATGGTCGAGGGGAGGCCCTCGACGTGGGCGATGCCGTCGCCGGTGTCGGCGACGGTGCCGACCTCCTCGCGGGAGAGTTCGGACGAGTAGGAGGAGACGTAGCGCTCCAGGGCGCCGCGGATCTCCTCCGTCGAGATGGTCAGCTCGGCCATCCTCTGCTTCCTTAAGTATCAGGGGCCCGGGATACCTAGTACCGACCGGTCCGAATGGCGTCTAATCACAGGCGCTGGGCGGCGGTGCCACCTCAGCGCTTCGCGAGCGCGTTGCGGCTCTCGTTGAGGCGGCGCAGGACGGTGCCGTCGTACAGGTCGGAGCCGACCCGCACGCTCACGCCACCGAGAACTCCGGGGTCCACCGTCTGCTTGACGGAAACCTCTCGACCGTATATCGCGGAGAGGCTCGCGCCCAGCCGGCGCTCGTCCTCGTCACTCAACGGGGCCGCGACGGTCACGTACGCCACCTGCCGGTCCCGCCGGTCGGCGGCGAGCTCGACCAGTCGGGTGAGCGCCCCGGTGAAGGAGCGTCCCCCGAACCCGCCCAGCGCCGCCTCGACGAGGCGGAGGGTGATCGGGCGGGCCTTGCCGGCGAGCAGTTCGCGGGCCAGGGCGGCCCGCTGCCCGACCGGGGCGATCGGGTCCGCCAGCGCGTTGGAGAGCGCCGACTGACCGGAGACCACCTGACCGAAGCGGAACAGCTCGTCCTCGACCTCGCCGAGGTCGCCGGCGGAGTCGGCGCTGGCCAGCAGCGCCTCCACGCCGAGCCGCTCGGCACCGTCGAGCAGCTCCGACGGCGCCGACCAGCGGCCGGCGACCAGCGAGGCGACCAGGTCGAGCGCCTCGGCGCCGACCTTGCCGCGCAGCAGCTCGCCGAGCAGGGCGGTGCGGTCCGCACCGGAGCGGGCCGGGTCGGAGAGCGCCCGGCGCAGCCGCGGCTCGCGCCGCAGCAGGTCGGCGACGGAGAGGATGTCGTCGGCGGTGGTGGCCACCGCCGACGGCTCCGCGCCGCGGACGTACGCGTCGAGGCGCTCGGCCGCGACCTTGTACGACTCCCGGCTGGCGGCCTGCATCAGCGGGCCCCCGCGCTCTCGAGACCGCTCAGGAACCGGTCAACGGTGCCCTTGCGACGCGCCTCGTCGGCGAGCGACTCACCGACGATCTTGCTGGCCAGGTCCACCGCGATCGTGCCGACCTCGGTGCGCAGCTCGCGCACGATGGTGGCCCGCTCGGCGGCGAGCTGCTCCTTGCCGGCCGCGATGATCCGGTCGGACTCCTCCCGCGCCTTGCCGAGGATGTCCTGCCGGATGCCCTCGGCGTCGGCCCGGGCGTCGTCCCGGATCTTCGCGGCGTCGGTGCGCGCCTCGGCCAGCTGCGCCCGGTACTGCTCGAGCAGCTGGTTCGCCTCGGCCTGCGCGGCCTCGGCGCGCTTGATGCCACCCTCGATCGCGTCGACCCGCGCCTGGAACGTCTGCTCCATCCGGGGGAAGACGAACTTCATCAGCACGACGCAGAGCAGGGCGAAGGCGATGCCGCCCACCACGATCTCCTGCCAGATCGGCACGATCGGGTTGTGGGTCGACTCACCACCCTCAGCGGCGAGCAGGAACATGGAAGACCTCCCGGTCGAGGGGCGGGATTAGAGGTTGCCCTGCCAGATGAAGCCGAAGGCGATGCCCAGCAGCGCGAGCGCCTCGATGACGGCGAAGCCGATCCAGACGTACGGCAGGGTCATCCGGGACGACTCCGGCTGGCGGGCGGTCGACTGGATGTAGGCGGCGAAGACCAGGCCGACACCGATGCCCGGGCCGATGGCCGCGAGACCGTAGCCGATGGCGGCGGTGCTGCCCTCTACCGCGGCGTAGATGTCCATTAGTGGGTTCCTCCTGGTTATCACGCGTGACGGTCACGCGGGACGACAACTGTTGGTGCGAGGTGGATCAGTGCTCGTCGGCGAGCGCGCCCTGCACGTAGCTGGCGGTCAGCACGGTGAAGACGTAGGCCTGCAGGACGATCACCAGGAACTCGAGGAAGGTGAGCGCGACGGTCATCGCCCAGGACAGCACCGAGACCGGTGCGAGCCAGGCGTTGGCGTTGAGCATCGCGAAGCCGCCGAGCGTGAAGACCAGCAGGAGCATGTGGCCGGCGAACATGTTCGCGAAGAGACGCACGGCCAGCGAGAACGGCCGGACGAGGAAGGTCGAGAAGAACTCGATCGGGATCAGCAGCGGCAGGATGTACCAGGGCGCCGGCGGGATGAGCGAGTTCTTGATGAACTTCCCGGCGCCGTGGTGCTTGATGCCGGCGTAGATGAAGAGCACGTAGCTGATCACCGCGAGGAAGGCGGGGAAGGCGATGTGCGAGTTCGGCGAGATCTGGAACAGCGGCACGATCGCGAAGAGGTTGGTCAGCAGGATGAAGCAGAACAGCGTGGTGAAGTACGGCGCGAACCGCACACCCGCGTGCCCGATCATGTCGACCGCGATGTTGTTGCGCACGAAGCCGTAGATCGACTCGGCGAGCCACTGCTTCTTCGTCGGCACCAGCTGCGGCTTACGGTAGCTGGCCAGGAAGAAGATGATCAGGACGCCGACGGCGATCCAGACCATGGCCGTGATCTTGGTAAACCAGTAGGAGTCGTGCGCACCCCAGGGCAGGATGCTGGGCAGGTAGAAGTCCTCCACGCTGGGTGGGAATGCCGCCTGGCCCGCTGCCAGGACGTTCGCCTGTCCGAACACCGCGTCCCTTCCTAAGTAGGCGTGCCGAGTCGACGGACGACCAGGATGATCCCCCCGGCCATGCCGAGCACGACGCCGATCCCGGTGGCGATGCCGCCGGTGTCGAGCCACTGGTCGACCAGCCAGCCGATGAAGCCCCACACGAGCATGCCCGCGATCAGGTATGTGAGCGCGGTCCAACCCTGGCCGGCTCCGGTCGGAACGTCGTCCGGGCCGCCACTGGGTCGGGGGGGTTGGTCACCAGCCATGACGGGGCGAACGATATCAGCCGGGAATACGAGGCTGTGCCTCGCCCCCCGCACAACCGTCGTTGTGTGGGCCGGTGGCGGGCAGCGTCGTCTGTGGGCACGCTACTCCCCTTCCGCCAGCGTGCAAATGACCGGTGGCGGACACTTTTCCGCGCCGTCCGGGCGGTGGGACACCGCCGTGCCCGCCACCTGCGGCGGGCTCAGCGGGGACGGCGGGCGTGCACGGTGGTGAGCCACCAGATGTGCACGCCGGTCCAGACCACCACGCCGGCGGCGATGCCCAGGCAGAGCGGGATCAGCCCGGGCCAGCCGGTCGACGCCACGGCCACCATCACGACGCCCAGCAGGGTCATCTTGGCCGCGTACAGGCCGAGGCCGAACGGGAGCACGAGCTGCGGATTCACCGAGTCGGCCCAGGCCAGCACCACCGTGGTCAGGGTGTAGCTGACCGCCGTGACGCCCACCCCGGCCGCCGCGCCCAGCGCCGCGTCCGCGCCGCCGGCCAGCGCCCCCACCAGCGCGGCCACCGCGATCAGCAGGCCGCTGGCGGCCAGCAGGACCGGCAGGTGCCGCAGCCGCCAGCGCCGGTCGGCCGCCGCGGTCGCCGCCGGCTCGCGCACCCCGGGCTCAGCCACGGGGGTACGCCGGGAAGTCGGCGACCAGCGCGGTCACCTCGGACGCGATCCGGGTCAGCTCGTCGGCGCCTCCCGGGGCGGCAGGATCGGTGCGCACCGCGCGGGCGATCAGCCCGGCGATCCGGTGCATCTCCCCCTCCCGCATCCCCTGGGTGGTCACGCTCGGGGTGCCGACGCGGATTCCCGACGCCACCATCGGCTTCTGCGGGTCGTACGGGACGGCGTTCTTGTTCAGCGTGATGCCGGCGGCGTCGCAGCGGGCCTCGGCGTCCGCGCCGGTCACCCCGGCCTCGCGCAGGTCGATCAGGGCGAGGTGGGTGTCGGTGCCCCCGGAGACCGGGCGCATGCCCTCGGCGGCCAGCCCGGCGGCGAGCGCCTGCGCGTTGCTCACCACCTGCGCCGCGTACGCCTGGAACTCGGGCTGGGCGGCCTCGCGCAGCGCGACGGCCTTGGCGGCGACGGCGTGCATCAGCGGCCCGCCCTGGGTGAACGGGAAGACCGCCTTGTCGATGCGCTGGGCCAGCGGCTCCCGGCAGAGGATCATGCCGCCGCGCGGCCCACGCAGCACCTTGTGCGTGGTGAAGCAGACGACGTCGGCGTGCGGCACCGGCGACGGGACGGCCTTCCCCGCGACCAGCCCGACGAAGTGCGCCGCGTCCACCATCAGGTACGCCCCGACCTCGTCGGCGATCTCGCGGAACCGCGCGAAGTCGATCAGCCGGGGATAGGCCGTCGCGCCACAAATGATCATCTTGGGGCGGTGGGCGAGGGCCAGGTCGCGCACCTCGTCGTAGTCGATCAGCTCGGTGTCCCGCCGGACGGTGTAGCCGACGGTGTGGAACCACTTGCCGGAGAAGTTCACCCGGCTGCCGTGGGTGAGGTGGCCGCCGTGCGGCAGGTCCATGGCGAGCACCGTGTCCCCCGGCTGCACCAGCGCGGCGTACGCGGCCAGGTTGGCGCTCGCCCCGGAGTGCGGCTGGAGGTTGGCGTGCTCGGCGCCGAACAGCTCCTTCGCCCGGGCGATGCCGATCTCCTCGGCCCGGTCGACCTCGGCGCAGCCGCCGTAGTAGCGCCGGCCCGGGTAGCCCTCGGCGTACTTGTTGGTCAGCGTCGAGCCGAGCGCCGCCAGCACCGCCGGCGAGGTGAGGTTCTCGCTGGCGATCAGCTGGAGGCCGCCCCGGAGCCGGTCCAGCTCGCCCAGCACCACCCCGGCGATCTCCGGGTCCGTCGCGCGGAGCTGGTCGAAGTCCGGCCCCCAGAAGGTGCCCGTCTCAGTAGCCACAGCGCCAGAGTCTATTGGGCCGCACACTGGAAGCCGTGAGATGCCTCGTCACCGGAGCCACGGGTTACATCGGCGGGCGGCTCGCGCCCCGGCTGCTGGCCGAGGGGCACACGGTGCGCTGCCTCGCCCGCAGGGCCGGCCGGCTGCGGGACGTGCCCTGGGCGGCGCGCGCCGAGATCGCCGAGGGCGACCTGCGCAGGCCGGAGACCCTGGCGGCCGCGTTCGAGGGCGTGGACGTCGCGTACTACCTGGTGCACTCGCTCGGGCAGGCCGGCTTCGAGGCCGCCGACCGGGAGGCGGCGGCCAACTTCGCCGCCGCGGCCCGCGCCGCGGGCGTACGCCGGATCGTCTACCTCGGCGGGCCGGAGCCGGCGGCGCACCGCCAGGTCCCGTCGGCGCACCTGCGCTCCCGGGCCGAGGTGGGACGCATCCTGCTGGACAGCGGGGTGCCGACGGCGGTGCTGCGGGCGGCGGTGATCATCGGGTCCGGCTCGGCCTCCTTCGAGATGCTGCGCCACCTGACCGAACGGCTGCCGGGCATGGTCACCCCGCGCTGGGTCCGCAACCGGATCCAGCCGATCGCCGTCCGGGACGTGCTGCGCTACCTGGTCGGCTGCGCGAGCCTGCCGCCGGAGGTCAACCGCGCCTTCGACGTCGGCGGGCCGGACGTCCTCACCTTCGAGGACATGATGCAGCACTACGCGCGGGTGGCCGGGCTGCGCCGCCGGATCGTCGTGCCGGTACGACCGCTGACCCCGGCGCTCTCCTCGTACTGGGTCGGGCTGGTCACCCCGGTGCCGAACGCGATCGCCCGGCCGCTGGTGGAGAGCCTGGTCCACGAGGCCGTCGCCGGCGAGCACGACATCGCCGCCCACGTCCCGGACCCGCCGGAGGGGCTGACCGGCTTCGACCAGGCGGTCGCGCTGGCCCTGGCCAAGGTGCGCGACGGCGAGGTGGAGACCCGCTGGTCGACGGCGAGCGGCCCGGACGCGCCCGCCGAGCCGCTGCCCAGCGACCCGGAGTGGTCCGGCGGCACCGCCTACACCGACGTACGGGAGCGGGCCGTGCACGCGCCGCCGGAGGCCCTGTGGCGGGTCGTCGAGGGCGTCGGCGGGGAGCACGGCTGGTACTCGTTCCCGCTGGCCTGGTCCGCCCGGGGCTGGTTGGACCGGCTGGTGGGCGGCGTGGGGCTGCGCCGGGGCCGGCGCGACCCGCACCGCCTGCGGGTCGGCGAGGCGCTGGACTTCTGGCGGGTGGAGGAGATCGTCCCGGGCGAGCTGCTGCGGCTGCGCGCCGAGATGCGGCTGCCCGGCCGGGCCTGGCTGGAGATGCGGGTGGCCCCGCTCGACGGCGAGCGCAGCCGCTACCACCAGCGGGCGGTGTTCCTGCCCCGCGGCCTGGCCGGGCACGTGTACTGGGGGGCGGTGGCGCCCTTCCACGCGGTGGTCTTCGGCGGGATGGCCCGCAACATCGCCCGGGGCGCCGAGCAGACCCCCTGACCCCCCGGCCCGCCCGCCCGGGGTGGGTCAGTTGCCCGTGCGGGCGCCGGTGATCCGGAAGGCGGTCGCCTCGCTGGGCGGCACGAAGTCCCGGACCGGCTCGTCGCGCAGGGCGAAGGAGAGCGTCTCGCCCACCGCCTCGACCAGTTGCCCCTGCACCCGCTGGCCGACCGCGTCGCGCGGGTCGTCGGGGTTGGTGGCGATCGAGGCGACCACCAGTTGCGGGGTGAAGGCGACCACGGTCTCGGTCGCGTACCCGTCCGAGCTGCCGGTCTTGCCGGCCACCGGGCGGCCGAGTTGCCGGCGCAGCCCCTCGGCGGTGCCCCGGTCGCACTCCCGGTACATCGACTGGTCGCCCACCGGGCAGCGGGCGGCGTCGGCCGCCGCCCGGGCCACGTCCGTGTCGACCACCTGCCGGCAGTCCGGCCGCGCGGCGGCCACCGGCCGGCCCGCCGCGTCGGTCACCGAGACGACGGGCAGCGGCGCGCACCACATCCCCTCGGCCGCCACCGCCGCGTACGCGCCGGCGAGGTCGAGCGGGGTGGTGGCGGAGACGCCGAGGGTGAACGGTCCCCACTCGCGCGCCCCGTGGCGGGCCAGCCGCGCGTCGTCCCCGGCCCGGAACACGATCCCGAGCCGCTCGGCCATCTCCACCACGCGGTCCGCGCCGACCCGCTCGGCCAGCCAGGCGAAGTAGGTGTTGACCGAGCTGCCGAACGCCGTCCACATGGTGTGTTCGCCGTCCATGTCGCTGTTGGCGTTCTGGGGGCACCAGTACCCGTCGCAGCTCGCCGCCCCGGTCGACGGGAAGCCGGTCACGATCCGCTCCGGCGCGTCGAACTCCGTGTCCAGCGGCAGCCCGGACTCCAGCGCGGCCAGCATGGTGAACATCTTGAACGTCGAGCCGGCCTGGTAGCCGTCGATCGCCCCGCCCCCGGCGACCAACTGGTTGACCGTGTTCGGGTGGTTCTTCTGCCCGGCCGGGTTGCCGGCCACGCTGTAGTTCCGGTTCACCGCCATGGCGAGCACCCGGCCCGTGCCGGGCTGGACCACCGCCGTCGGCGCCGCCCGGCGGTCGTCCAGGGAGTAGATCCGGCGGACCTGCTCGGTGGCGGCGCGCTGCACGGCCGGGTCGAGCGAGGAGACGATGGTGAAGCCGCCCCGGCGCAGCGTGAGCTGCCGCTCGTCGACCGTCGCGCCGAACGCCGGCTGGGCGTTCCACCAGCGGGTGAACCAGTCGCAGAAGAAGCCCCAGTCGGCGTGCTCCTCCGGCACCGCCGTGCAGTCGTTCGGGGTCTGGCTGGGGCGCAGGTGCAACTGCTCGGCCCGGGCCTGGTCCGCCGCCGCGGCCGGGACCTGCCCCGACTCGACCAGCCGGTCCAGCACGTGCCCCCGGCGGGCGAGCGCCGCGTCCGCGTCGCCGTTGATCGGGTCGTCGGTGTGCGGGGAGCGGACCAGCCCGGCCAGCAGCGCGGCCTCGGCCAGGGTGAGATCCGCCGGTGCCTTGGAGAAGTAGCGCTTGCTCGCGGCGGCCACCCCGTACGCCCCGGCCCCGAAGTAGGCGATGTTGAGGTAGCGGGCGAGGATCTCGTCCTTGGTCAGCTCCCGCTCCAGGGCCAGCGCGTACCGCATCTCCTGGATCTTGCGGGCGGTGCTGAGTTCGGTGGCGGCGGCGCGTTGCCGCTCGCTGAGCCGGGGGTCGTTGCTGAGCACGTTGCGGACGTACTGCATGGTCAGCGTGGACGCGCCCTGCCGGGTCTCCCCGCTGCCCTGGTTGACCGTGAAGGCCCGCACCACGCCGCGCAGGTCGACCCCGCTGTGCTCGTGGAACCGGACGTCCTCGGCGGCGATGATCGCCTGCCGCATCACCGGCGCGACCTCGGCCAGCGGCACGTCCACCCGGTCCTCCTGGTAGAAGGAGGTGATCAGGGTGGTGCCGTCGTCGGCGTAGAGGTTGGAGCGCTGGGCCGTCGGCGGCGTGCGCAGCGTGCTGGGCAGCTCCGAGTACGGCGCGGCGAGCGCCGAGAACCCGATGCCGAACACCAGCGCGGTCGGCAGGGCCGCCGCCGCGAGCGCCACGCCGGCGAGCACGCCGGCGAGCAGCACGGTGAACAGTCTTTCGAGGTGTGCCCGGGTCATCAGCTCTCCCCGCAGGAGCCGGTCAGGACCCACCCAGAATGACCTGAAAGGCCCTCTCCACCGCCCCTTTCCCCCAAACCCGCAGGAAACTCACGCGCGAGGGTAACTCCGGCGGATTACGGCACAAGCCCGGCGGCGCGGGTGAACGGCCACGGAGCCTGCCCGGGGCGAGGCGCGTCGGTTACGGCAGGAGCGCGGTGGCGAGGGGGTGGACGGTCTCCTCGATCTCGTCGGCCACCCGGCTGAAGCACTGGTCGCCGCGCCCCCACGGGTCGTCGAGATCGTCGGTGGGCAGAGCGGTGGTGCCCTCCCGGGCGGCGTGGGCGGCCGCCACCAGCGCCACGCCGCGCGCGTACACCCCCTCCGGGGTGGCCTCGGCCGGGGGCAGCCCGGCCGCGTCCACCGCGGCGAGCAGCCGGCCGAACTCGCCCAGCACGAAGGTGCGCGCCGCGGCGTCGGGGCGCAGCGCCACCACGTACTCCTGCTGGTCCGCGGTGGCGGTGAGCACGAGGTCGGCGGCGTCGATGTGGTCCGAGCGGAGCTTGCGGGCGGCGAAGCCGTCGGTGCTGCCGCCCCGGGTGGTGACCTGGCGGGCGGCCGGCGGGTTCATCTCCTCACCGGCGTGCCAGCCGCCGGTGCCCGCGCTGTGGCTGTGCACCAGCTCGTCGGCGCGGCCCGGGTCGGCCTCCCGCCGGGCCAGCCGCTCCCGGACGGCGAGGGCCAGCAGCCGCTCGGCCATCGGGGACCGGCAGATGTTGCCCATGCAGACGTGCAACACGGTGAACGGCGGCACTCAGACCCCCTGGCCGACGAGGATGTCCGGCACCACGTCGCGCAGCTTCTCCAGCGGGACGGCGCCCTGGCGGAGGACCTGCGGCACCTCGCCGGTGAGGTCGACGATGGTGCTCGGCACCGGGTCCGGGCAGGGCCCGGCCTCCAGGTACGCCCGCACCGAGTAGGCGAGCTGGTCGCGGGCCTGCTCGGCGGTGAGCGCGGCCGGCTGGCCGGTCTTGTTGGCCGAGGCGACCGCCATCGGGCCGGTCTCGCGCAGCACCTCCAGCGCCACCGGGTGCAGCGGCATCCGCACCGCCACCGTCCCGGACGTGTCGCCGAGGTCCCAGCGCAGGCTCGGCGAGTGCTCGACGACGATGGTCAGCGCGCCGGGCCAGAACGCCTCCACCAGATCCCGCGCGGCCTGGGGCAGCGAGTAGACCAGGCCGTCGAGGGTGTGCCGGGAGCCGATCAGCACCGGCGGCGGCACGTGCCGGCCGCCCTTGGCGTCCAGCAGGGCCTTGACCGCGTACGGGGTGAACGCGTCCGCGCCGATCCCGTAGACCGTGTCCGTCGGCAGGACGACGAGTTCGCCGTTCTTGACCGCCTCGATGGCCGCAGCGATGCCGCGGTCCCGGTCGGCGGGCGACCGGCAGTCGTAGAGCATCACGAGGAGTCAGTCTGCCACGCCGCGTGGGCGGCGGCGTGCGGGCCGTCCGCCCGGCGGGACGCGGTGGCGAAGCGGGGCCGCCCGGCCAGGTCCGGGTGGTCGGCCACCGCCTCGAACCGGCCGTCCGCCGCCAGCAGGTCGGGCACCGCCGTGCCGTGCGTGTCGTCGTGCTCGACGCCGAGCGCCCCGCCGGGGCGCAGCAGGGCCGCCGCCCGGGCGACCACCGGGCGGATCACCGCCAGGCCGTCCGCCCCGCCGAAGACCGCGCTGGCCGGATCGTGCCGACCCACCTCCGGCGGCACCGGCACGTCGGAGGGCACGTACGGCGGGTTGCAGAGCAGCACGTCGACCCGGCCGACGAGGTCGGCCAGCAGGTCCGGGGCGGTGACGTCCGCCGCCACCACCTCGATCGGCCGGTCCCCCGCCGCCGCCCGGGTCGCCGCGTTCCGCCGCAGCCAGGGCAGCGCGTCGGCCGAGCGTTCCACCGCCACCACCCGGGCGGCCGGCAGTTCCTGGGCGACCGACAGGGCGATCGCGCCGGAGCCGCTGCACAGGTCCACCACCACCGGGGCGGCCAGGAGCCCGGCCCGCGCGATCCCCCAGCCGGCGAGCAGCTCGGTCTCGGGCCGGGGCACGAAGACACCCGGCCCGACGGCCAGCTCCAGGCGCCGGAAGCCGGCGACGCCGGTGAGGTGCTGCAACGGCTCCCGGTCGGCCCGCCGGGCGACCAGCCCGTCGAACCGGTCGAGCTGGTCGGCGGTGAGGTCGTCGGCCAGCGCGAGCCGCCCCCGGGGCACCCCCAGCACGTACGCGGCCAACTGCTCCGCCTCGGCGCGGGCCGCCTCGACGCCGGCCTCGGCCAGCGCCCGGGCCGCCCGGGACACCGCCACGGAAGGGCGTTGTCGTCTCGTCCCTTCGGACGGCTGTTGCGGTGCGGTCGTCACGAGATAATCATGAGGCGTCGCCCCGGACATCACGAGCGGATGCGTCCGGGCGCACACCGACAGGAGGTCGCGGGTGGGTTGGCTCGACCGGGTCACCGACCAGGTTGACGCCCTGACGCGGTCGCGGGCGTTGCAGGAGTCCAGCCGCTCCGCCGAGGCGTACGCGATCCTCGACCGCGTCATCGGCACCACCACCGACCCGTACGCGCGGGCGGACGCCCTGGTGCAGCGCCTCTCGGCGGTGATCAACCTGGGCCGGACGGCCGAGTACACGCGGGCGGTCGAGGAGGCCTCCAGCGCGGTCCGCGACCTCGCCGAGCCCTACCTGCACGGGCACCTCAACGCGCTGGCCGCGCTCGCCGCGCACCACCAGGGCGCGCTGGACCGCTGCGTCACGCACCTGGTGAAGGCCGCCCGGGCGCTGGGCGCGGTGCCGGATCCCGACCGGGACACCGCGTGGGGCTGGCACGACCTCGCGATGGCCTACTCCTACCTCAGCTTCCACGGCTACGCCCTCGGCGCCATCGAGCGGGCCCGGCAGCTCGGGACGGCCGCCGGGATCCCGGAGGAGACGTTCGCCGCCCCCGGCATCCGGCTGCGCAACGCGGTGGCGCTGGACCACAACGGCGACAGCGACGGCTGCCTGCGGGTGCTGCGGGACGTCGCCGCCGACCTGGAGCGGTTCCTGCGCAGCGGCCGGGCCGGGAGGCTGCGCCCGAGCAGCCTGGCCGCGTACGGCTACGCCGCCGCCCGGCGGGGGGCCCTGGGCGACCGGCTGGAGGTCGGCACGGACGCCGCCCCGGCGCGGCTGCTCGGCCACGGCGGGGACAGCGCCCGGGCCCGGGACATGCGCCAGCTCGGCCAGGTCTGCCTCGCCGTCGCCGAGGGCCGGCCGATCGGGGCGGTCACCCGGCTGGACACCGTCCAGGTCTCCAGCGAGACGCTGGGCGCGGCCGAGCCGGCGCGGCTGCGCAGCATCGCCCTGGCCCGCTCCGGCGACCACGCGGCGGCCCACCGGGCCGACCGGCTGGCGTTCCGGCTGGCCGCCCAGCGCAACGACCGGCTCCGGGACGTCTACATCGACGGCATCGCCGCCCGCATCGACCACGAGGAGATGCGCCGCGAGGCGGCCCGCTTCGAGGGCGAGGCGCTGACCGACCCGCTGACCGGGCTGCCCAACCGGCGCCGGCTGGAGCGCTACATCGCCACGGTGGTCGCCGGCGGCGACCGGGTGGTGATCGGCGTCTGCGACCTGGACGGCTTCAAGGCGGTCAACACCCGGCACGGGCACCACTCCGGCGACCTGGTGCTCCAGCGCGTCGCCGGGGTGATCAACCGGGTGATGCGTCGGGGCGACTTCGTGGCCCGCTACGGGGGCGACGAGTTCGTGGTGGTGCTCCCCCACGCCGGGATGGCCGAGGCGGCCGAGGTGGGCCGCCGGATCGACGCGGCGGTGCGGGCGGAGGACTGGGAGTCGCTGGTGCCCGGCACGCCGGTCGGGGTCAGCGTCGGCTTCGCGGAGGTGGGCGCCACCGGCCCCGGCCTGCGCGACGCCCTCAGCGCCGCCTTCGAGGCGGCCGACCGCGAGATGCTTCGCGCGAAGACCCGCCCCCGCGCCTCCTGACCCCGCCTTCTCCTCAGCCCGGCGGGTCAGCGGCGGGTCAGCGGCGGGTCAGCTCCGTGTCGCCGGCCAGGCGGGCGGCGCGGTCGGCCTCCGTCAGGGCGTCGAGGACGCCGTCCAGGTCCCCGGCGAGGGACAGGTCCAGGTTGTACGCGGTGTAGCCGATCCGGTGGTCGGTGATCCGGTTCTGCGGGAAGTTGTAGGTGCGGATCCGCTCCGAGCGGTCCACGGTGCGCACCTGCGCCTTGCGGGCGTCCGAGGCGGCCGCGTCGGCCTGCTCCTGGGCCGCCGCCAGCAGCCGGGCGCGCAGGATCCGCATCGCCTGCTCCCGGTTCTGCAACTGGGACTTCTCGTTCTGGCAGGAGACCACGATGCCGGTCGGGACGTGGGTGATCCGCACCGCCGAGTCGGTGGTGTTCACCGACTGGCCGCCCGGACCCGACGAGCGGAACACGTCGATGCGCAGGTCGTTCGGGTCGATGGTGACGTCGACGTCCTCGGCCTCGGGCAGCACCAGCACGCCGGCGGCGCTGGTGTGGATCCGGCCCTGCGACTCGGTGACCGGGACGCGCTGCACCCGGTGCACGCCGCCCTCCCACTTGAGCCGGGACCAGACGCCGTTGCCGCCCTCGGGCACGCCCTTGGTCTTGATCGCCAGCGAGACGTCCTTCACCCCGCCGAGGTCCGAGTCCTGGGCGTCGATCACCTCGGTGAGCCAGCCGCGCCGCTCGGCGTACCGGGTGTACATCCGCAGCAGGTCGCCGGCGAAGAGCGCGGACTCCTCGCCGCCCTCGCCGGCCTTGATCTCGACGATCACGTCCTTGGCGTCGTGCGGGTCGCGCGGGATCAGCAGCTCGGCCAGCCGCTCCTCGAGCGCCGGCAGGGTCGCGGCGATCGACTCCGCCTCGGCGGCGAAGGACGCGTCCTCGGCGGCCAACTCCCGGGCGGCGGCGAGGTCGGCGCGGGCCTGCTCCAGCTCCCCGGCCGCCTTGTGCAGCGGGACCAGCTCGGCGTACCGACGGCCGACCCGGCGGGCGGTGCCCTGGTCGGCGTGGATGGCCGGGTCCGCCAGCCGCTTCTCCAGCTCGGCGTACTCGTCGAGGAGGGCGGCCAGGCGCTCACTGCTCATGCGGGGGAAGCTCCTTCGACGACGGCGGGACGGGAGGCGGAACCGGGGCGGATACGGACGACGCCCGCGACCGGCACGAAACCGGGCGCGGGCGCCGAACGAGGAGTTACTTGGCCTTCTTGGCCTGAACCTTGGCGTACTTCTGCTGGAACTTCGCGACCCGCCCGGCGGTGTCCAGGACGCGCTGCTTGCCCGTGTAGAACGGGTGGCAGGCGCTGCAGGTCTCGACGTGGATCGAGCCGCCCTTGGCGGTGCTGCGGGTGCTGAAGGTGTTGCCGCAGGAGCAGGTGACCTCGGTGGTCACGTACTCCGGGTGGATGTTGGGCTTCATGTCGCCTCGGTCCTTTCGTGGATGGTCGCCGGGTCGCCGTCGGTGTCCGTCGCCTCGTGCGCGACGGGCTCGGGCGTGAACCGGAACCGGTGGCCGATTGACCAGTGTGCCATGGGCCGGCGCCGGCCCGGCAATCGGGCCGCACGGCTGCTCCGGCATCGACAACGCGCGCCCCGTCTCCCGCATTCCCGCCGCCTGGCCGGGCATTCACCCGGCACGGCCGCCCGCCGTTCGTGCCCCGCCCGGGGTACGGCGGCGACGGCCCGCCGGCCACCGAGACGTACGACACGGAGGAGCCATGGCCCGCCTGATCGCCACCCGGGGACTCCCCGCCTCCGGCAAGACCACGTTCGCCCGGACGCTGCAACCGTCCGTGGTCCGGGTCAACCGGGACGACCTGCGCCGGATGCTGCACGGCGAGCGGCTGTTCACCCAGTGGGCGGAGTGGCAGGTGACCGTCGTGCAGCGGGCGCAGGTCGAGGCGCTGCTGCGGGCCCGGGCGGACGTCTGCGTCGACGACACCAACCTGCGGTCGCGGACCCTGCGGGACTGGGCCGACCTGGCCGCCCGGCACGGCGCCGAGTTCGAGGTGCACGACTTCACCGACGTGCCGCTGGCGGAGTGCCTGCGCCGCGACGCCGCCCGCCCGGAGGCCGACCGGGTCGGCGAGGCGTGGATCCGCCGGCTGCACGAGCGCTACCTGGAGGGGCGCGCGCTGCCGCTGCCGGTGCCGCAGGCCCGGACGGGGCGGCCGGCCACGGTGCACGCCCCGTCGACCGGGCCGCCGGAGATCGTGCTGGTCGACATCGACGGGACGGTCGCGCTGAACGTCTCGCGCAGCCCGTACGACATGACCCGGGTCGACGAGGACGAGCCGAACCCGGCGGTGATCGCGGCGGTCCGGGCGATGCACGCGGCCGGGTACGGGGTGGTCTTCTGCTCGGGCCGCGACGCCACCGCCCGGCCCGCCACCGAGGCGTGGCTGGCCCGGCACGTCGGGGTCCCCTACCTCGACCTGCACCTGCGCGCCGTCGGCGACAACCGCAAGGACTCGGTGGTCAAGCAGGAGATCTACGAGCACGAGGTCAGGGACCGCTACCGGGTGGTCGGCGTCTTCGACGACCGCCAGCAGGTGGTGCGGATGTGGCGCGCCCTCGGCCTCACCGTCTTCCAGGTCGCCGAGGGCGACTTCTGAGATCGGAGGGCCCCGTCGACACCCGAGGCCCGCACCGGGATCGGTGCGGGCCTCGGGCGGTGCCAGCAGGGGCCTTTCCTGTGCGCGGGCGTCAGGAAGGCGCCCTCCTCACCCTCAGGCGGCGGGGGCCTGGGCGGCGGCGGTCAGGGTGACGGTCGCCTCGGCCCGGACGCCGTTGACCTCCACCGCCAGCGTGACCTGCGCGCCGGGGCGCAGGGCGGTGAGCGTGCCGGTGGCCGGGTCGAAGCGGGCCACGTGCCAGGGCTTCAGCCCGGCGGCCGAGCCGACGTGCAGGTTCGGCGAGGCGGACCAGTCCGCGCTCACCGGCGCCGCCACCGGCACCGTACGCCCGCCCGGCTGGGTCACCGTGGCGGTGACCGTCGCCGGGGCGTCGACGGCGACGCTGGCCGGGGCGGCCACCGCGAGCCCGTCGACGTGCGCGTGGAACTCGGCGGCGACCCAGCGCGGTCCCTCCACGAGCGGGTTCCGCCGGGCCCGGTCGGCCTCGGCGGGGCTCACCGGGTCCACTCCGAACTCGGTCCACCCGGTGAATCCGCCCTGGTCGGCCGGAGTGGACGGGTTCTTGCCCGAGTTGCCGTTGATCAGGTACGGCACCCCGTCGACCCGGTCGGCGTGGAACGTGCCGACATGCCCGCCGACGAAGACCGCCCCCTTGCCGGTGCGGTGCTGGAAGTCGGCCAGCCACTGCTCCAGCAGCGCGGCCTCCTTCCGGTCGCCGAGCTGGCTGGCCTTGGCCGGGCTCGGGTCGCGCGGCGGGTGGTGGTGCAGCACCGCCACCGAGCCGACGGCGGGGTCGCCGGCCGCCGAGTCGAGCGCCTCGCGCAGCATCCGCACCTGGTCGAAGCCGCCGCCGCGCAGCGAGCCGGTCGACGAGTTCAGCGTGACGAACCGGGTGCCCTTGTGGTCGAAGACCCGCTCGGTGTCACCGAACGCGGCCCGGAAGTTGGCGATCGGTGCGCCCATGATCTCGTGGTTGCCGGGCACGTAGTAGTACGGCAGTTCCCCGCCGAGCTCCTCGTCCAGCACCCGCTTCGCCAGCGCGAAGTCGGCCGGGTACGCGGTGTCCACGAAGTCGCCGTTGATCACGAGGAAGTCCGGCTTCGCGGCCTTGACCTCGCGGAGCGTACGGCGGGCCTGGGCGACCAGGTCGCTGTCCGGGTCCGCCGCGACGAACTGCGCGTCGGACATGACCGCGAAGCGCCAGGGCGCGCCGTCGACCGTGCCGTCGCGGAGCACCACCCGGTCGGTGCGCGGCGCCTCGGCCGGAGCGTCGACCGTCGGCGGCACCTTCGCCACCAGGTCGTCGATGACCACCTCGCTGCGGTACTGGGCGGCGGCGTTGGTCTCGGCCACGTAGAACCGGCGGATCCGCACCGGGTACTGCACGCCGGCGGGCACGGCGAACTCGACGTACTTCCAGCCCTTCCAGGTGATCAGTGGCCCGCGCAGGACGTGCTGGGTGTTCTGCGCGTCGTGCAGGTGCAGGCTGGGCCACTCCCCGGTGCCGTTGCCGTGGATCCACATGCCGAACGCCTGCGGCTGGCCGGCAACGTCGATCCAGGCCGGCGGGTCGGCGTACGCGGCCCGGGTGCCGGTGGACTGGCTGAAGTCGTACGTCATCTTCAGGCCGGTGCCGGTGCGCCCCGGCGCCGGGGCGACGGCACCGCTGGCCCGGGCCTGGCTGAACTTCCAGGCCGCCGCGTCGTCGAACGTGGCCACCGGGACGTCGGTGAGCCCGACGGTGACGGGCAGCACGGTGCTGCTGCCGCCCACGCGCACGGTGACCAGCGCCGAGCCGGTGTCCCGCAGCGCGGTGACGGCGAGGTTGCCGTCGGCGGTCGGGGTGATCTTGAGAAGGTCCCGGTCGTAGTCGAGCTTCAGGTCGGCGGGCTCGATCGGGGCGGTGTTGCCCTCGGCGTCGTAGCCGACCACGCCGAACAGCGCGCTGCCCTGCGCCCCGTCCAGGCCGACCCGGTCCACGGTGGAGTCGATCCGGGCCAGCGGGCCGAGGACGGTGAGGTCGAGGGTGCCGCTGGCCTCGTCCCGCCAGGCGGTGACGGTGGTACGGCCGGGCAGGCCGGCCCGGAAGGTGCCCTCGCGGTCGACGGTGCCCTGCGCCGCCGGGTTGGCCCGCCACTTCGGCGCGCCGGCCGCCGGGCCGTACGTCTCGTCGTGGCCGGCGGCGGTGAGCCGGCGGGTGAGGCCGGGGAAGACCCGGTCGGGGCGGCCGCCGCGCACCGGCGCGACGCCGGGTGCGCTGGTCGGGTCGCTGGCGGTCTCCAGCCAGTACCCGGTGAGCCGGCCGCTGCCCTGGGGCGCGTAGAGGGCCAGGCCGTTGGGCACCGCGCGCTCCGTGCCGTCGGAGGGGCTGTTCACCACCTGCACGGCCGCCGCGCCCGGCTCCCGGGCGAGCAGCGTGGACGAGCCGCCGCCGTCGAGGTTGAGCGCGTGGTGGGCGCCGAGTTCGGCCATCATCCGGCCCATCTCGGTCTGGGTGACGCCACGGCTGTCGACCTGGCGGCCGTCCACGGTCAGCAGGATCATGCGCCGGCCGTCGGCGGAGAAGCCGACCGACGTGCGCGGGGCCAGCGACGCGTCGGCGATGTTCTGCACCACGCCGTCCCGGACCAGCACGTTGCCGCCGCCGACCGCCGCGTGCAGGGTGCTGCCGTCGGCGGCCTTGGGCTGCCAGGCGACCGTCACCGGGTCGCCGGGGCGCAGCCCGGCGAGGGCGTCCGCGCCGGAGTCGCGCCCGAGCAGCACGGTGGTGCCGGCCGGGATCGGCCCGCTGCCGGCCGTCGTGCCGACGGTGGCGACGCGGCCGTCGACCACCGTGACCTCCGTGACGCGGGCGGCGCCGGCGACCGCGCGTTCCCGGGTGTACGACCCCCAGAGCGCGGTGAACACGCCGATCCCGTTCGCCTGGATCATGTTGTTGAACTGGGTCAGCGTCACCGGGCCGGTGGGCAGCGTCGCGCTGCCGTCGAAGTTGACCTCGATCACCCGGCCGAGCCCCTCGGTGGTGATCGCGACGGCGTTGCGATGCCCGCTGACCGCGGACTGGACCAGTTCGCCGTCCCGGATGCCGACGCCCTGGGCGGCGCCCGAGTTGTTGATGTCGAAGAAGTCGCCGTTGACCGCCGCGACCGCGCGGGAGGCGTCCACGGCGCGGCGCAGCGGCTCGGCCCGGCTGACCGCGCCGGAGTTCACGTAGTCGACGGTGACGCCGCCGGTGAGGTCGGCCGTGAGCGCGTCGGCGCGCAGCCAGCCGTCGGCGTCGTACCGGTCGAAGGAGGTGAGTTGGAGGCCCGGGGCGACCGGGCGGGTGGTCTTGGCGGTCTCCAGGCCGCCGGCTGGCTCGATGCCGCCGGAGAGCGTGACGGAGTCGGCGGGGTACGAGGAGGCGCGGGGCGCGTCCTCGGCCGCGGTGGCGGAGGGGTCGGTGGCCGGATCCGGCGCACCGGCGGTCGCCGGCACGGTGCCGGCCATGGTGAGCAGCGGCGTCAACAGCAGGACGCCGGCGAGACGGGCAGATCGTCTGCGGGTACGCATGGGCCACAGTCAACCGGACTGTGAATAGAAGTTTCAATACCCGTCAACCAAACCGAAGGAAAACTCCACCCCTCGGTGCCCCGTCCACACGACCAACCGGAGCCGCTCCCCGCCCCGCCTGCGAGGGGCCGCGTCGGTGTCCGCGAGTCCGCCCGCAGCTCGACAGCGCGCACTGCCACCGAGCCCGTACTCGACACAGCCAGACGGAGCGCGCGACGGGCGTGGTGACCGAATGCGACTGTCGTGGGCAGACGGACGGCGGGCGGGCGGACGGCACGGGGCGCCCGGGAACGCGAGAAGGGCACGGCCGCGGTGGCCGTGCCCTTCTCGTCGGTCTCACCCGGGGAGGGTCACTCCCCCGGCGTCGACTTGGCGATCTGCATCAGGAACTCGATGTTGGTGCGGGTCTGCTTGAGCTTGTCGAGCAGCAGGTCCAGCGCCGCCTGCGAGTCCAGCGAGTGCAGCACCTTGCGGAGCTTGTGGATGATGGCCAGCTCCTCCGGCGCGAGCAGGATCTCCTCCTTGCGCGTGCCGGACGGGTGGATGTCGATGGCCGGGAAGGTGCGCTTGTCGGCGATCTTCCGGTCCAGCTTCAGCTCCGCGTTGCCGGTGCCCTTGAACTCCTCGAAGATGACCGTGTCCGCCATGGACCCGGTCTCCACCAGCGCGGTGGCGAGGATGGTCAGCGAGCCGCCGTTCTCGATGTTGCGGGCCGCACCCAGGAAGCGCTTCGGCGGGTAGAGCGCGGTGGAGTCGATACCACCCGACATGATCCGGCCGCTGGCCGGCGCCGCCAGGTTGTACGACCGACCGAGCCGGGTCACCGAGTCGAGCAGCACGACCACGTCGTGGCCCAGCTCGACCAGGCGCTTCGCCCGCTCGATCGCCAGCTCCGCCACCGTGGTGTGGTCCTGCGGCGGACGGTCGAACGTCGCCGCGATGACCTCACCCTTCACCGACCGCTGCATGTCGGTGACCTCTTCGGGGCGCTCGTCCACCAGCACCACCATCAGGTGGCACTCCGGGTTGTTGTGCGTGATCGCGTTCGCGATGGCCTGCAGCACCATCGTCTTGCCCGCCTTCGGCGGCGACACGATCAGCGCGCGCTGGCCCTTGCCGAGCGGCATGACCAGGTCGATCACCCGGGTGGTGAGGATGTGCGGCTCGGTCTCCAGCCGCAGCCGCTCCTGCGGGTAGAGCGGGGTGAGCTTGTAGAACTCCGGCCGGCGCTTCGCCTCGTCCGGCTCCATCCCGTTGATGGTGTCCAGCCGCACCAGCGGGTTGTACTTGTCCCGCCGCTGCTCGCCGTCGCGCGAGGCGCGCACCGCACCGGTGATGGCGTCACCGCGCCGCAGACCGTACTTCTTGATCTGGGACATCGAGACGTAGACGTCGTTCGGGCCGGCCAGGTAGCCGGTGGTCCGCACGAAGGCGTAGTTGTCGAGCACGTCGATGATGCCGGCCACCGGGACGAGCACGTCGTCCTCGCCGACCTGCGGCTCGCGCCCGCCCTCGCCGCCGCCCTCGGCCCGCTCGCCACGGCCGCGGCGACGGTCCCGGAACCGGCTGCGCCGGCCGCGCCGGCCGCCGCCCTCGCCGTCGTCGTCACCGTCGGCGTCGCGCTCGGCGCGCTGGCCCCGGTCGCCCCGCTCGTTGCGGTCGCCCCGCTCGGCCCGCTCGGCGCGCTCGTTGCGGTCGCCCCGCTCGCCACGCTCGGCCCGCTCGTTACGGTCGCCGCGCTCGGCCCGCTCGGCCCGCTCGCCGCGCTCGGCCCGCTCCGCACGGTCGGCCCGCTCGGCGCGCTCGCCACGCTCGGCCCGCTCGCCACGCTCAACGCGTTCCGCACGCTCGGCCCGCTCAACGCGCTCCGCGCGCTCGCGGCCACGGCCCTCGCCCCGGTCGGCACGCTCGCCGGCCTCGGCCTCCTCCGTGCGGGCCTCGGCGGGCCGGGCCTCGGCGGCCCGCGCCTCGGCGGCGGCTGCCCGGCTGCGCCGGGTCCGGGGACGAGCCTCGGTCTCGACGGGCGCCGGCTCCGCCGGGGCCTGCTCCGCGGCCCGCCGCTCGGCCTCGGGCCGCTCGGTGGTCTCGCGGACCTCTTCACGGGCGGGAGCGGCGGCGGCCACGACCTCGGCCCGCGGTCGAGGGGTCCCGGTGGTGGCACCGCCCTGCCGCTCGGAGATCGCGCTGATCAGCTCGCCCTTGCGCATCCGAGCCGTGCCCGAGATGCCGAGCGACGCAGCCAGGCTCTGCAGCTCCGGCAGCAGCATCGCCGACAGGCCGGTGCCGCTGCGCCGACGACGGGCGGGGGCGGCGGCGGTGGTGGCATCGCCAGCGACGTTGGAAACATCCGACGTCACGTCGGTGGTGTCGCTCAATGGATTCCTTCCCTCGATAGGCCGGGACTGCCCGGGGTCGAAACAAGGTGGCCGGGCGGCCTCGGTGCACCCGCCTCGCATGGACGCGTCGCGGGAGTCTGTGACACAGCAGCCGGTCGGTTTCCCGACTCACCGACGTCGGTGAGCAGGTCTCGCCGTCTGCGGCGACCTGTGAAGACTGCGGTGCGGCGTGGGCCTAAGCAGGGGTGACGGGCTGACCGCCGAAAGCTTCGGGGGTGCGCCGACCCGCAGGAAGATCGCATGCTTCGCGGCTGTGCTAAGTCTAGAGCGTAATCAACTCTTCCGACCTGCGGCAACAGGGTCCCGCTCCGCGTGTCCGAGTCTACCCCGGGCAACCCGTGCTCCGTGCCCGTCCGGGTCCAACCGCCAGACCTGCCAGTCTGTTCCCGGATCATAGCCTTCCGGCAACCCGTCCAGGGCCAGGACGGTCGGCCCCGCCCCACTGATCACAGCCGCCACACCGACCTCACGCAACGCCCTGACCAGGGCCGCGCTGCCCGGCATCCCCTCCGCGCGGTAGTCCTGGTGCAGCCGGTCGACGGTGGCCGGCAGCAGCAGCGCCGGCTCGGCGGTCATCGCGTGCACCAGCAGCGCGGCGCGTCCGGCGTTCAGCGCCGCGTCCCCGTGCGGCACGGTGGCCGGCAGCGCGGCCCGCGCCGCCGCCGTCAGGCCGCGCTCCTGAGGCACGAAGACCGTCGGCCGTACGCCGGCGGCGACCGGCAGCGACACCGCCCGGGCCCCGGACGGTTCCGTCCAGGCCAGCGTGAAGCCACCGAGCAGGCAGGGCGCCACATTGTCCGGATGGCCCTCGATCCCGGCGGCGAGCCGCAGCGCGGCGGCGTCGTCCAGCCGGGTCTCCCCGTCGGTCACCAGCGCCCGGGCGAGCAGCACGCCGGCGACGATCGCGGCCGACGAGGAGCCCAGCCCCCGGGCCTGCGGGATGCGGTTGACACACTCCACCGCCAGGCCCGCCGGCTGGCCGCCCAGCGCCTCGAAGGTCGCCCGCATGGCGCGCACCACGAGGTGCCGGTCGTCCGTCGGCAGCTCCCCGGCGCCCTGCCCCGTCACGACCACCGTGACGCCCCCCGCCGTGACCTCGGCGGCCACGTCGTCGTAGAGGGCCAGGGCGAGCCCCAGGGCGTCGAAGCCCGGCCCCAGGTTGGCGCTGGTGGCGGGAACCCGGACCCGGACCGGACCGGAGGCGAATGTCGTCGGCACTGGCTCATGCTAGGGCTCCGCACCGACGTCGCGGCCGTCCGCCCGCCCGATGGGACGGGGCCGCCGCCGGCACCGCGTGGGTGATCCGGCCCGGCGCTGTTCCGCTAGCCTGACCCGACCGACGACGACGGGAGGCAGAGTGCTCGGACACCTGGCGACGACGCTGGCCACGCAGGCGCCCACGATGCTGGTGTTGCTGGTCGGCCTCGTGCTGACCGTGGCGGCGGGGCGTCGGCTGCCCCGACGGCCCCGGCTGCTGGCCCTGTTCGGCCTCGGCGTGCTGCTCGTCAGCTCGGTGCTCACCCTCGCCTGGATCCTGCTGGCTCCCGGCCTGATCGACGGCAGCTTCGGATATTCCGAGGACGCCGACTTCGGGTGGCGCGAGTTCCAGCTGGTGAACACGGCGTACAGCGTGGTGATGGCCGTGGCGTACCCCCTCGGGCTGGGCCTGGTGATCGCGGCGGTGCTCGCCGGGCGGCGGGCGACCGGCACGGCGGCCGCCCCCTCGGGCGGCTGGCCGCCCGCCGGGCCCGCACCGACCCCCGGGCCCGCGCCGACCGCGGCCGGGCAGCCCGCGCCGGGGTGGCCCACGGCGGTCCCCGGCCACGCGCCGACGCAGTGGGACGGCCTGACCCGGCCGGACGCGCCCACGGGCGGGGCGGGACAGCGCTGACCGACGGGCGGGACAGCGCTGACCGACGGGCGGGTCAGCGGGCCGGGGTCGGGTCCGGCTCCGCGACCGGGTCGGTGAGGGAGAGCCGGCGGGTGGCGATCCGCCAGCCGACCGCGTAGACCAGCGTGACCAGGCCGCAGCCGGCCAGCACCACCCGCTCGTCCACCGTGTCCACCACGGCCGCCACCACGAGCTGGCTGACCGAGATGGCCAGGGTCGCCAGCATCATGTCGGTGGCGAAGACCCGGCCCCGCAACCGGTCGGGCACCTCGCCCTGGAGGGCGAAGTTCGACATCACCCAGTTGCTGCCGCCCGCGAAGTGGGCGACGAAGACCAGTGCCAGCACCAGCGGGAACCAGTCGACGACCGAGATGCCGAGGTAGGCCAGGCCGTAGAGGGACATGGACAGCGCCAGCCCGGACAGCAGCCAGGCCCGGTTGTTCAGCACCCGACGCATCAGGATCGGCCCGACCAGCGCACCCGCCCCACGGACCGCGAAGAGCAGCCCGGTGCCGACCGGCCCCACGCCGTACACCGCGGCGAGCAGCGGGAAGACCGTCAGCACGCCGTTGCCCAGGCCGACCGCGCTCTTCACGGTGACCAGCCCCAACACCCTCGGCCGGTGCCCGATGTAGCCCAGCGCCTCGCGGATCGCCGCCCAGGTCTGCTGCGCCGGTCGCCCGGCGTCGCGCGGGGCCTGCAACGGCCGGCGGATCAGCGTGGCCAGGCCCGCCGCGGCCGCCAGGCCGACCACCCCCACCCAGAAGCAGGCGTACGGGCCGACGGCGGCGCTGAGCACCCCACCGAGCGAGGCACCGACGATGGTCATCGTGCCCCAGGCCGACCCGGCGACGGCGTTGCCCGCGGCCAGCTCGTCGGGGTCGAGGACGTTGGGCAGGGCGGCCTGGGCCGCCGGGGAGTAGAACGCCTTGGCCACCGCCACCACACCGATCCCGACCATCGCCAGCCAGGCCGTGCCGGCGCTGCGCACCCCGAGCAGCAGGAGCACGCCGAACAGGGCCGCGACGTTGGCCGCGATCATGATCTTGCGTCGGTCGAACCGGTCGGCGACCGTGCCCGTGTAGGGCAGCAGCAACGCCACGATGCCGGTGTCCACGGCGAGCACCAGGGCCCCCCACACGCCGCTGCCGGTCAGGTCCGGCAGGAGCACCAGCAGCGGCACCATGACGAACCAGTCGGCGCCGAAGACCACCAGCTCGGCCAGGACGAGGTTGCGGAAGTTCCGGTTGCGGGCGAGGACCGAGAAGGTGGACGGCACGTCCGGACCCTACCGGGCGGTGGCCGGCGCGCCACGGCGTCCGGCGGGTACCTGACCGAACGCGGACGCCCCCGGCGGGCGGTACCGGCCGGGGGCGTCCACGGGCGTACGGGCGTTACTCGGCCGGCGGCAGCGGCGACCTGCGGCTCTTCGGCAGCCGCAGCACCTCGAACTGGTCCGTGCCGTCCACCAGCGCGGCCGACGGCGCCGGCCGGGCGGCCCCCTCCGCGCCGGCCGACGGCGCCGCGGGCACCGGGACCGGCTCGCCGGCCCGCTCCGTCCCGGCGTCCCGGACGCCGGCGGCGGGGGCCGCCGGAGTCGCGCCGCCGGACCGGTTCGCCCGCCAGGAGCGGATGCTCTCCTTGGCGTGCTCCACCATCGTGTAGAGCGTCGGCACCAGGATCAGGGTGAGCAGCGTCGAGCTGAGCAGACCGCCGATCACCACGATCGCCAGCGGCTTGGAGATGAAGCCGCCCTCCCCGGTGAGGCCGAACGCCATCGGCAGCAGCGCGAAGATGGTGGCGACCGCGGTCATCAGGATCGGCCGCAGCCGGCGCCGGCCGCCCTCGACCACCGCCTCCCGGACCCCCATGCCCTGCGCCCGGTACTGGTTGATCAGGTCGAGCAGCACGATCGCGTTGGTCACCACGATGCCGACCAGCATGAGCACGCCGATCAGCGCCGGCACGCCCAGCGGGGTGCCGGTGGCCAGCAGCAGGCCGATCGCGCCGGTCGCCGCGAACGGGATGGAGATCAGCAGGATCAGCGCCTGGGTCAGGCTGCGGAACGTCGCCACCATGATCAGGAAGACGATCGCGATGGCCGCGAGCACGGCCAGGAACAGGTCGGCAAACGCCTCCTCCTGGTCGGCGCTGACGCCGCCGATGGCGAAGGTCGCCCCCGGCACGTCGATGGCGTCCAGCCTCTTCTGCAGCTCCTGGGTGGTGGCGCCGAGGTTGGAGCCGGTGGCCGTACCCGTCACCGAGATGCTGCGCTCACCCTCGATCCGGGTCACCTGCTGCGGCCCCTCGGCCACGGTGACGTCGGCGATGTCGTCCAGCTTCACCCGCCCCACCGGCAGCGCGCGCAGCTCCTCGACGGAGACCGGCACCTTGCCCGCGAACCGCAGCACCACGTCCCGCTGCCCGCCGTCCAGGGTCACCTGGCCCAGCGGCGCGCCCCGGAACGCCTGCGCCACCAGCTGGCCGACGGCGGCCTCGGTGAGCCCGGCCCGGCCGGCGGCGACCCGGTCGACGGTGACGTCGACGCGCGGCACCCGGGTGGCGAGGCTGGTGGAGACGTCCGCCACGCCCGCCACTCCGGCCATCGCCGCCCGGACCTCCTCGGCGGCCCGGTTCAGCGCCTCCGGGTCGGTGGCCTGGACGACCACCTCCAACTGGTTGGCGGCGGCCCCGCCCTGCCCGGCCCCGAAGCTGACCTCGCCGACGGCCGCGCCGAGCGCGTCGATCTCCTCCCGCAGGACCTCCCGCATCTCCTTGGCGTCGGTCTCGCCGCCGAGGGCCAGCGACCAGGTGGCGACGTTGTTGCCGCCGCCCGCGAACGGGTTGTCCCCGCCGCCCGCCGTCACCTGGTACGTCTCGATGCCGTCGGTCCGCTCCAGCACCGCCTCGATCTGGCGGGCCGCCGCGTCGGTGCCGGCCAGCCCGGTGCCCGCCGGCAGCTCCTGCGTCATGCTCAGCGTGTCCTGGCCGGAGTCGTCGATGAAGTTGGTCTCCAGCTGACGGGACAGGCCGAACGTGCCGAACAGCACGAGCACGCCGATCCCCAGGGTGATCCAGCGGGTGGCCCGCTTGCGGGTGGCGAACCCGATCACCGGCAGGTACGCCCGCTGCAACGGGCTGCGCAGCTCCTTCTCCTCCGCCGCCCGGCGCACCGCGGCGTCGTCCACCGTGCCGCCGGAGGGCTTGAGGAACCAGTACGCGAGCACCGGGATGACGGTCAGCGAGACCAGCAGCGAGGCGAGCAGGGCCACGGTGACGGTGATCGCGAACGGCGCGAAAAGCTGCCCGACGAAGCCGCCCACCAGCGCGATCGGCGCGAAGACGGCCACCGTGGTGAGGGTGGACGCGGTCACCGCGCCGGCCACCTCGCGGACGGCGGCGAGGATCGCCTCGCGCTTCGGCTCGCCGTACTCCAGGTGCCGCTTGATGTTCTCCAGGACGACGATCGAGTCGTCGACCACCCGGCCGACCGCGATGGTGAGCGCGCCGAGGGTGAGCAGGTTCAGCGAGTAGTCGCCGATCCAGAGCGCGATCAGGGCGACCACCACCGAGAGCGGGATGGAGACGGCGGTGACCACGGTGGAGCGGATCGACAGCAGGAAGACCAGGATGACGATGACGGCCATGACCAGGCCCAGCAGGCCCTCCGTGGTCAGGCTCTCGATGGACTTCTCGACGAACGGCGCCTGGTCGAAGACCACGGTCAGCTCGGCGCCGGAGGCCTCCCGCAGCTCGGCCAGCCGGTCCCGGATCTCGTGGGAGATCTCCACCGCGTTGCCGTCGGGGGCCGCGGTGACGGCGATGCCGAGGCTGTCCCTGCCGTTGGTCCGGGTGAGCGCGGTGGCCGGGGCGAGCTGCTGCTCGACGGTGGCCACGTCGCCGAGGCGGACCGGGGCGGCCTTCCCCGCCGCCGGCGCGACGACGATGCCGCGCAGGTCGTCCAGCGTGGCGAGCGGGGTACCCACCTGCACCGGCAGCGCCCGGGTGCCGTCGGCCACCACGCCGGCCGGCACCGTCACGCCGTTGGTCTTCAGCGCGGCGCCGATCGCGGCCGGCTGGAGCTTCGTCGCGGCCAGCTTCGCCGGATTCGGGGTGACGACCACGACGTCGTCCCGGGCGCCGGTCACGTCGACCGACCGGACCCCCTCGATCGCCTCCAGCTCCGGCACGACCGCGCCACGCAGCTTCTCCGCGAGGGCGCGCTGGTCGGCGCCGCCGGACGCGGCGAGCACCACGGCGGGCAGGTCGTCCGTGCTGCCGGCGATGACCTGCGGGTCGACCCCCTCCGGCAGTTGCGTGTCGATCCGGTTGAGCGCGGTCTCCATCTTGTTGACCACGTCGTCCAGGTCGGTGCCGAACTCGTACTGCACCTGGACGGTCGTCGAGCCCTCGCGCGAGGTCGAGGTGACCCGGTCCAGGCCGGGGATGCCCTGGAGGCTGTTCTCGATCGGCTCGGTGACCTGCGACTCGACGACCTCCGGGCCGGCGCCCGGGTACGCCGCCACGATGAACGCGGCCGGGAACTCCAGCGACGGCAGGAGTTGCTGCTTCAGCGACGGCACGGCGAACGCTCCGAACGCCGTGGTCACCACCGCGATGAGGGCGATCAGCCCTCGATTGGCGAGGCTGAATCTGGCGAGCACCGACATCGGCGTGGCTCACTCCTGGAGAGAGAACGGTTGCGGGGCGGAAGAAGTCTCCCGCACCCGCTGCGGCGCACACCGGCCGCCCCCGCTCCCGGTCCCGCCCACAGGACGGGCGGGACCAGGCGTGGTTCAGGCCAGGTCGAGCGAGCGGGCGGCGGCCAGCGGGTCGTTGGCGATGGTGATCGGAGCGGGAGCGGTGGAGATGGCCCACTCCGGGTCCTTCAGGCCGTGCCCGGTGACCGTGCAGACGACCGTCGAGCCGGCCGGGATCCTGCCGGCGGCGGCCTGCTGGAGCAGGCCGGCCACGCTGGCCGCGCTGCCCAGCTCGACGAAGACCCCGACCTCGCGGGCCAGCAGCCGGTACGCGGCCAGGATCTCCCGGTCGGTGACGGCGGCGATCAGGCCGCCGGAGGAGTCCCGGGCGTCCAGCGCCCTGGTCCAGCTCGCCGGGTTGCCGATCCGGATCGCGGTGGCGATCGTGGACGGCTCGCGGACCACCTGGCCGGTGACGATCGGCGCCGCGCCGGCCGCCTGGAAGCCGTACATCTTCGGGGCCCGGGTGGCGTTGCCGTCCCGCAGCTCCTCGGAGTAGCCCATCCAGTAGGCGGAGACGTTGCCGGCGTTGCCGACCGGCAGGCAGTGGATGTCGGGCGCGTCGCCGAGCGCCTCGACGATCTCGAACGCGGCCGTCTTCTGGCCGTGCAGCCGGTCGATGTTGACCGAGTTGACCAGGGCGACCGGGTAGTCCTGGGCGAGCTTCGCCGCCAGCGACAGGCAGTCGTCGAAGTTGCCCTGCACCTGGAGCAGCTTCGCGCCGTGCACCAGCGCCTGGGCCAGCTTGCCCAGCGCGATCTTGCCCTGCGGCACGAGCACGGCGCAGGTCAGGCCGGCGCGGGCCGCGTACGCCGCCGCGGAGGCGCTGGTGTTGCCGGTGGAGGCGCAGATGATCGCCTTGTTGCCGGCCTCGACCGCCTTGGAGACCGCGAGCGTCATGCCCCGGTCCTTGAACGAGCCGGTGGGGTTGGCCCCCTCCACCTTCAGGTGGACGTCGCAGCCGAGCCGGGCGGAGAGCACCGGCGCGGGCAGCAGCGGGGTGTTCCCCTCGTGCAGGGTCACGACGGGCGTGACGTCGGTGACCGGCAGCCGGTCCCGGTACGCGTCGATCAGACCCCGCCACATGTCGCTCTCCTCGCTCTACCGCCCCGCTGGGCCGGGGGCACCGTCAGCGTGGACCAGCCTGCCCGGCCCGCCCGCGGCGCACCCGTCGTTAACCACCTGGCGAGACGCGAACGCCGTCACGCCCCGCCCTCGACCCGCAGCACGCTCGCCACCGACCGGACGATCTCCAGCCCGCGCAGCTCGCCGACGGTGGCGGCGAGCGCCGCGTCCGGGGCCACGTGGGTGACGATGACCAGGTCGGCGTCCTCGCCCCGGCCGGCCGCGTCGCCGCCCGCCGGGCCCTGCCGCACGGTGGCGATCGAGACGTCGTGCCGGGCGAAGACGCCGGCCACCGCCTCCAGCACGCCCGGCCGGTCCGCCACGTCCAGGCTGATGTGGTAGCGGGTGAGCGCCTCCCCCATCGGCCGCACCGGCAGGTCGGCGTACGCGGACTCGCTGGCCGAGCGCACCCCGGCGAGCCGGTTGCGGGAGACCGCCACCACGTCGCCGAGGACCGCGCTGGCGGTCGGCGCACCGCCGGCGCCCCGCCCGTAGAACATCAGCTGCCCGGCCGCCTCGGCCTCGACGAAGACCGCGTTGAACGCGTCGCCGACGCTGGCCAGCGGGTGGGTCAGCGGGATCATCGCCGGGTGCACCCGCACGCTGACCGTCTCCCGGCCGGCGGCGTCGGCGCCCCGGGCGGCGATGCAGAGCAGCTTGATGGTGCAGCCCATCGCCTTGGCGCTGGCCACGTCGGCGGCGGTGACCTCGGTGATGCCCTCCCGGTGCACGTCGGCCGCGCCCACCCGGGTGTGGAACGCCAGCGAGGCGAGGATGGCCGCCTTGGCCGCCGCGTCGAAGCCCTCCACGTCGGCGGTCGGGTCGGCCTCGGCGTACCCCAGCTCGGTGGCCTCCTCCAGCGCCTCGGCGAAGCCGGCGCCGGTGGCGTCCATGGCGGAGAGGATGAAGTTGGTGGTGCCGTTGACGATGCCGGTGACGCGGTTGATCCGGTCCCCGTGCAGCGACTCCCGCAGCGGGCGCAGCAGCGGGATCGCCCCGGCGACGGACGCCTCGTAGTAGAGGTCGCCGCCGCCCTCGGCCGCCGCGTCGTGCAGGGCCGCGCCGTCCTCCGCGAGCAGCGCCTTGTTGGCGGTGACCACGCTCTTGCCGGCCCGCAGCGCCTCGACGAGCCAGCTCCGCGCCGGCTCGATGCCGCCGACCACCTCGACCACCACGTCGACGTCGTCGCGCTTGATCAGCCCGAGCGCGTCGGTGGTGAACAGCGCGGGGTCGACCGGGAGGTCGCCCCGGTCGCGGCCGAGACGGCGTACGGCGATGCCGGCGATCTCCAGCGGGGCGCCGATCCGGGCGGCGAGGTCGGCCGACTGCTCGTGCAGCAGCCGGACCACCTCGCTACCGACCGTGCCGCAGCCGAGCAGCGCCAGGCGCACAGGTGACGTCATCCCACATCCAATGCGAGCAGGTCCTCTTCGGTTTCCCGCCGGACGATCAGACGTGCCTGGCCGGCCCGTACCGCGACCACGGGGGGCCGGGGCACGTGGTTGTAGTTGCTGGCCATGCTCCGGCAGTAGGCGCCGGTGCCGGGCACCGCGACAAGATCTCCGGGCTGCACGTCGGCGGGCAGGAATTCATCCTTCACCACGATGTCCCCGGACTCACAATGCTTTCCCACCACGCGGGCGAGCATCGGCTCGGCGGCCGACGCCCGGGAGGCCAGCGTCGCGGAGTAGGACGCGTCGTAGAGCGCGGTGCGGATGTTGTCGCTCATCCCCCCGTCCACGCTCACGTACGTCCGGATCCCGTCCACGTCCTTGACCGTGCCGACCTCGTAGAGGGTGAACACGGCCGGCCCGACGATCGCCCGGCCCGGCTCGATCGACAGGTGCGGCACCGCCAGCCGCTCGGCGGCGCACTCCGACTCGACGATCCGGCGCATCCGCTTCGCCAGGTCCTGTGGCGCGGCCGGGTCGTCCTGGGTCGTGTACGCGATGCCGAAGCCGCCGCCGAGGTCCAGCTCGGGCAGCTCCACCCCGCGCGCGTCGCGGATCTGCGCCTGGAGGCCGAGCACCCGGCGGGCGGAGACCTCGAAGCCGCTGGCGTCGAAGATCTGCGAGCCGATGTGCGAGTGCAGGCCGCGCAGCTCCAGCACGCCCTCGTCGAGCACGCGGAAGGCCGCCTCGGCCGCCGCCCCGCCAGCGAGGGAGAAGCCGAACTTCTGGTCCTCGTGGGCGGTGGCGATGAACTCGTGGGTGTGCGCCTCGACGCCGACGGTGACGCGGATCATCACCTTCGGCCGGACGCCCCGCTCCCGGGCCAGCGCGGTGAGCCGGTCGATCTCGTGGAACGAGTCGAGGATGATCCGCCCGACCCCGGCGTCCAGCGCCCGGGCCAGCTCGCCGACCGACTTGTTGTTGCCGTGGAAGCCGATCCGCTCGGGCGGCATCCCGGCCGACAGCGCGGTGGCCAGCTCGCCACCGGTGCACACGTCGAGGTGCAGGCCCTCCTCGGCGATCATCCGGACCACGGCACGGCAGAGGAACGCCTTGCCCGCGTAGTAGACGTCGACGCCGTCGAAGGCGGTGCGGAAGTCGCGGCAGCGCGAGCGCAGGTCGTCCTCGTCGAGCACGTACACCGCCGTGCCGAACTCGGCCGCGAGGTCGCCGACGCCGAGCCCGGCCACGGTGAGCGTCCCGTCGCCGCCGCGCGCCACGTTGCGCGGCCAGAGCTGCGGCACCAGCGCGTTGACGTCGACCGGCGTACGCAGCCACGCCGGCCCCCGGCTGCCGATGTCCCCGTGCAGGGCACCGGCCTCGTGTGCGCGCATGTCACATCCTCTCGGGGGCGGAGACGCCCAGCAGGCGCAGCCCGTTGGCGATCACGGTACGGGTGGCGTCGTTCAGCCAGAGCCGGGCGCGGTGCAGGTCGGTGGCCTCCTCGTCGCCGCGCGGCAGGATCCGGCACTCGTCGTAGAACCGGTGGTAGGCCCCGGCCAGCTCCTCCAGGTAGCGCGCCACCCGGTGCGGCCCCCGCAGCTCGGCCGCCGTGGCGACCACGGCGGGGAACTCGGCGAGCGCCTTGAGCAGCTCGTTCTCCTTCTCGTGCCCGAGCAGCTCGGGGCGGAACGCCTCGGCGTCGCCCCGGGTCAGCCCCACCTCGGCCGCGTTGCGGCCCACGCTGGCCGTCCGGGCCGCCACGTACTGCACGTAGTAGACCGGGTTGTCGCGGGTGGCCCGGGTCCACAGCTCGACGTCGATGTCGATCGGGGAGTCGCTGGAGTAGCGGGCCAGCGCGTAGCGGGAGGCGTCGACGCCGATCGCGTCGACCAGGTCCTCCAGGGTCACCACGGTGCCGGCCCGCTTGCTCATCCGGACCGGGGCGCCGTCGCGGACCAGGTTGACCATCTGGCCGATCAGGATCTCCAGGTTGCGCTCCGGGTCGTCGCCGAAGCAGGCGGCCATCGCCTTCATCCGGCCGATGTAGCCGTGGTGGTCGGCGCCCAGCATGATCACGACCCGCTCGAAGCCGCGCTCGCGCTTGTCCAGGTAGTAGGCGCAGTCGGCGGCGAAGTACGTCCACTCGCCGTTGGACTTGCGCAGCACCCGGTCCTTGTCGTCGCCGAAGTCGGTGGTGCGCAGCCAGGTCGCGCCCTCGCTCTCGAACACCCGGCCCTGCGCGCGCAGCCGCTCGAGGGCGAGGTCCAGCTCGCCCCGGTCGTGCAGGTCCTTCTCGTTGAAGTAGGTGTCGAACTCCACCCCGAAGCCGCGCAGCGACGACTTGATCTCGGCGAACATCAGCGTGACGCCCTCGGTCCGGAAGACCTCCTGGGCGGCGGCGTCGTCCAGCTCCAGCACGTCCGGGCGGATGCCCCGGACCGCCTCGGCGATCTCGGTGATGTACGCCCCGGCGTAGCCGTCCTCGGGGGCCGGCTCGCCCTTCGCGGCGGCGAGCAGGGAACGGGCGAACCGGTCGATCTGGGAGCCGGCGTCGTTGAAATAGTATTCCGTGCCGACGTCGGCGCCGGTGGCGCGCAGCAGCCGGCTGAGCGCGTCGCCGACGGCCGCCCAGCGGACGCCGCCGATGTGCACCGGGCCGGTCGGGTTCGCCGAGACGAACTCCAGGTTGATCTTCTGGCCGGCGAGCCGCTCGCTGCGGCCGTACTCCTCGCCGGCCTCGACGATCGTCCGGGCGAGCTGGCCGGCGGCGGCCGCGTCGAGCCGGATGTTGAGGAAGCCCGGGCCGGCGATCTCCACCGACTTGACCCCCGGGGCCCGCCCGAGCTGCTCGGCGAGGGCGGTGGCCAGCTCGCGCGGCGGGACGCCCACCTTCTTGCTGAGCTGGAGCGCCAGCGTCGAGGCGTAGTCGCCGTGCTCGGGGTTGCGAGGTCGCTCCACCGCCGTGGAGTCCGGCAGGGCGGAGCGGTCCAGGCCCCGCTCGGTGAAGACGGCGTGGGCTGCGGAGAGGACGACCTCGGCGAGTTCTGCGGGAGTCACCGATCCATGTTATCGGGGGTAGACTCGGTCCCCGCGGCGGCGACCCAGAGTGTGAAACCGGCCCGCCGGATCCCCTGACCGACCGACCTGACGAGGCACGATGAGCATCAGCACTCCGGGCGGCCCCGAGCGCCGCCCGACCACGGTCAGCACCGGCAAGAAGCCGGCGGCGGGCCGGCCGGCCGCGGGCGCCGGCAAGGCCGGGTCCGGCAGCGCCAAGGCCGGGGCCAACGCCAAGGCCGGGGCCGGCAAGCCGACGGGTCCCCGCCCGGGCGCCGGGGGCAAGGGCCGCAAGCCGGTCACCCCGGTGAAGGTGAGCCAGGGCCGCTCCTGGGGCCCCATCGCGCTCTTCGTCGCCGTGGGCGTGCTCGCCGTGTCGATCATCGGGTACGGCGCCTGGGCGTCGTTCCAGGGCGCCAAGCCCTGGGAGGACCGGGCGGCCGACATCCAGGGCATCGTCAACTTCCGCGAGAAGGACAAGGAACTCGTCTCGGGCGGCAACCACCAGACCGGCCCGATCACCTACTCGATCCTGCCGCCGGTGGCCGGCCCGCACAACGCGGCCTGGCAGAACTGCATGGGCGACGTCTACGACGCCCCGGTCGCCAACGAGCACGCGGTGCACAGCCTGGAGCACGGCACGGTGTGGATCACCTATCGCCCCGACCTGCCCGCCGACCAGGTGGCGAAGCTGACCGAGAAGGTGCAGGGCAAGGAGAAGATGATGCTCAGCCCGTTCGAGGGGCTGGACAAGCCGATCTCCCTGCAGGCCTGGGGCTACCAGCTCAAGGTTGACAAGGCCGACGACAGCCGGATCGACGACTTCATCAAGGCGCTGCGGGTCAACGCCTCGATCGAGGGCCCGACCGCGCTGTGCAGCCAGGGCATCACCGCCACCGGCACCGCGCCGCGTGACGGCAACCAGATGGGCTGAGGAGAACGATGAGCACCCCGACCATGATCGATACCGCCGAGCCGGCCAGCCCCGCTCCGGAGGAGGGGCGGCCGTCCGCGCGCCGCTGGGGCACCGCCGCGCTGGCTCTCGCCGTCGTGGTCGGGCTGCTCCTCGGGTACGCGGGCGGCCTGCTGACGCCCGGGTTGACCCGGCCGGGCGAGACCTCGGCGGAGGCGGGCTTCGCCCGGGACATGACGACCCACCACGCGCAGGCGGTGGAGATGGGCCTGGTCGCCTTCGACAGGGGCACGGACCCGGAGGTCCGCAGCATCGGCGGCGACATCGCCACCGCCCAGCAGGGTGAGCTCGGCATCATGCAGGCGTGGCTGCGCTCGTGGGAGCTCGACCCGGCGGGCAGCGAACCGTCGATGTCGTGGATGCCCGACGGCACCGGAATGGTCAAGAACGGGCTGATGCCGGGCATGGCCACCCCCGAGGAGATGGCGAAGCTGCACGCGGCCGAGGGCCGGGAGCTGGACGTCCTGTTCCTGCAAATGATGATCAAGCATCACCTGGGCGGCATCCACATGATCGACGGCATCCTCGAGGCCAGCGACGAGCCCGACGTGGTCCGGACGGCCCAGACCATGAAGAACACCCAGCGCAAGGACCTGACCAACCTCCAGAACGCGCTGAAGCGCCTGGGCGGCTGACCCGCCCCCGCCGCACCGCTCATCCGTCGAGAGGTCCGCGTCGCGCCGGTTCACCCCGGCCGACCCGGGCCTCTCGCCGTTCCCGCCGGAGCCGATGCCCGGTTTGTCGGCATACATCACCTGATGGCCGTACTGACCGATTGCCTCGCTAAGGGAGTTTTCTCCACACATATCGTGACCAGTTGCGATTCGGGCTCGTTGCGCAGGACGTGGGGGTTGCACTGAGAGACGCACGGCGTTCGGTCACCAGCTGGTGCCGACGCCACACCATCGGCGGTGACGGGGCGGTGGCAGCCGTCCGTCGCGGACAGCGGCAGGGCGAGCCGGGAACGCTCAGCCGCGAACAGGAACTCGAACTGATCGACGCCCTGCGGGGCGTCTACCCCGACGAGCTGGGCCTGGACGAGGAGCTGTGGACGCGGCAGAGCCTGCACACCCTCATCCAGCGCCGCTTCGAGCTGCCGATGGACGCCGGGGCGGTCGGGGCGTACCTGCGGGCCTGGGGGTTGGGCCCGCGGGAGCCCCGGGAGCGGGCCTGCGGGCTCTGCGTGGGCGCGGTGGAGCGCTGGGTACGCAGCGAGTACCCGGCCATCACCCGGGCCGCGCAGGAGCACCTCGCCGAGGTCTACTGGATCGGCCGGGTACGCCTGCGCGGCACCATGCCGGCGGCGGACGTCATCTCCGCCGTCTCGTCCCGCGGCCGGGTGCGCTTCATGATCACCACGCCGTCGGTCGACCCGCCGCTCCCCCGCGACTTCGTGCTGCGGCTCAGCGGCGAGGAGCAGCGGACGGTGCACCTGATCGTCGACGGCTCCTGGCCCCGCAACGAGTGGCCCCGCCGGCTGCCCCGCCGCGTCGTGCTGCACCCGCTGCCCAGCTGCGGCCGCGCCGTCGCCGCCTGAGCGGGCGCGGCCGGCCTGACCGGGCCGACCAGCCTGACCGGAGTCGGCCGGCCTGACCGGGCCGACCAGCCTGAGCGGGCCGACCAGTCGTTTCCGGGCCCGCCCGCAGCCGGGCTCGGCGACACGGGCTCGATCATCCGATACCGATTCGGCGTTCCGGGAAGGCGTTTGCTAGTCTTCTCAAGTCGCTGAGCCCCCGTAGCTCAGGGGATAGAGCACCGCCCTCCGGAGGCGGGGGCGCAGGTTCGAATCCTGCCGGGGGCACCACCGATGAGCACCACATAAGGCCGCTGACCAGGGCAATCCGGTCAGCGGCCTTAGTCGTACGTCCGGCCGTCGGCGACGGCGGCGGGCGTCTGTGCCGAAGTTCCGGCGCGGCCCCAGAGCCACGGCCGAATCTCCCGATGCGCTGCCTGAGAGCTACGTCACCGCCGCCGAGGCATTTGGCGTAGACCCTCAGCACCTGCCACGAGACGCGCGCGCCGAGCCGCTGAGCAAGGCGCGGGGGCGTGCGGTGCGACCCGAGGCCTGAAGCATCGAGTGCCCACTGTTCAAGCTCTGCATCTTCACGGCAAAGAAGTGTGGAGGCGCCCCGTCGGGCGTTCGACCCGGTGCGGTCGACCATCGCCGGAGCCCTCGGCACGTCGCCGGTGTCGGGAGCGGCGGCTGGAGTCCCTCCAGGGCCGCCTCGACACCGGGCCGCTGTTCTGCTCCGCGCGTAGGGGCGAGTGACCGCCGCCAGGGCCTCCGACGCCATCGTCATCTCGATGCGGGACGGACTGCGCACCAGCGCCGGGCCACATACCAACCGGGACCGCGCAAGTCTCCGCGGGTGATCCGCCGGCCGACCCGCTTTCGGCGCAACCGGCTGCACACCTGTTTCAGGCAGCGTTACTCGACAAGCCGATCATCAATAAAACGCATCGACTTCAGGATCTTCCCCTCCTCGCTCTTGTCATAAATAGAGTATCTTTTCTGCAGATCTTCATCCGACCAGGTTATCGATACGATCAGATCGTTCTTGTGATGCTCCAGCCGATCCGTGCTCAGGTAACCTTCGTCAGGCTGCCAGTCTCTCGGCAGATCGTCGCTCTCCCGGTAGAAGTACATGTAGAACGCCCTGATCTTGCCGTCTGCCACCTCGGCCTCACCTTCGATGGGGTGAGCCTTGGCGTATCCCTCAACCAACTCTTTCAGTTCCACCAGGTCTTCGGGTGGATTCACGATCATGTAGTGCTTCCTGACAGTCAGGACCCTCTCGTCCGGTCTACCGAAGACCTCCTCCGTGTTGTCGATCTCGAAGATCTTCGTCTCCCCACCTGACTCCTCATTTTTCATACATCCAGACAGGCTCGATGAAAAGAGAAGTGCACCAACAATCAGGGCTAGCACCTTCAGATTGGCCTTGACCACTCAACTCCCCCTCATATGACATTTCATTTCCCGTGAGCACGGATGGGCCGCAGCACGGCTGGCGACGCAGACGGGATCGACAGGGCGGCGGAGTGTCGACGCGACAACGCCGGTCCGCTTCGACCCACCGCACGGCTGTTCGTCGATGGGGACCGCGAGGCATGCCGCGACGGCCACTGCGGCGCGGAGCCGCCATGAACGCGCGGCGAGGATAACGCGATCATGCGCGAGAGAGTACCTATCGGACCATGGTCGCCACAGGGCGAGTGAATCCGCCGGGGGCGGGGTGCCCGGGGGCACACCGAACACGCAACGGGGCGGACGCAGACGCGTCCGCCCCGTTGTCCGTCTCCGTCAGGTCCGTGGCGCGGTGGACCGGGCCCAGCGCAGCAGCGCGGTGAACGCCAGCACGGCGGTCACCGCACCGCCCAACAGGCGCACCCGGTGCCCGGCGACGAACTCCGCGGCGACCTGCCGCAGGTACTCCGGGGAGTGCGTGCCGACCGGGTCGACGAACATGATCTCGTTGCGCGGCCAGAAGAAGAACACGGAGAACAGGAACTCGCAGGCGACGAACACCGCTGCCGCGCCGACGATCCACCAGCGCAGCCGGCGGTCACGCCAGGTGAGCACCGTCGCGGCGAGGGACGCGAGGACGACGGTGGCGCCGAGCGGCGGGAAGTAGTCACTCGGGCCGCCCGCCACCAGGAACTCGCGCGCCCGGTCCAGCGACGCCGGCGGGTCGCCGAAGATGTTCGGGTAGAGCATCACGGTCTCGGCGGCGACGCCGCCGAACGACATCATCGCCGTCCACACGAGAGCGACGAGCACCGCCCAGGTCAGCCTGTTGCGGGTCATGGGTCCTCCTGCCGATCCGTCGCGCCGTTCCGACGCCGTACGCCTGGTCGTCGTCGACGCTAGGCCGGCCGCCGTCGCCGGTCTGCCGCCCAGGAGCGCGAACCCGGCTCGCTTCCGGGCGTGCGCGGACGCCGCCCGGTCGCCCAGCCGCGCGATCGAGGTCGCTTCCCGACGTAGCCGACAGCCGCCGACGGACGCGCCTGGGCGACAGCGCCGGCGCCCGGTTGGTCCTACGCTCGTGGCGTGCCGGTATCCCGCCCCACCCGCGCCGACGGCCTGCTCGGCCTGGCCACCTTCTGCCTGGTCGCGGCGGCCGTGGCCACCGGCGACGCCCCGAGGGCCCCGGCGGCGTACGGATTCGCGGTCGGCTTCGGGGCCCTGCTGCTGGTCGCCCGGTCCTGGCCCGTGCCGGCGCTGCTGGCGACCGCGCTCGGCATCACGGCGTACTACACGCTGGACCTGCCGCCGATCGGCCTGGCCGCGCCGGCCGCCGCCGTCCTGTTCGCGGCGGCGGAGCGGGGCCGCGCGCTGTGGGCGGCGGTGGTCGGCGGGGCGCTGCTGGCGGCGTCGGTGGCGTCGCGGCTCGCCGAGGGCGACGACGCCGGCATCGTCCTGGGCTTCGGCCTCGGGTCCGAGGCTGCGCTGATGCTGGCCGTCGTCGCGCTGGGCGACGCCGTCCGTCACCGGCGCTCGCTGCGGGCCGAGCTGGCCCGGCAGGTGGTCGTGGCCGCCGAGGAGCGGCGGCGGGAGGCCGCCCGGCAGGTCGAGGCCGAGCGGCTGCGCATCGCCAGGGAGGTGCACGACACCCTCGGGCACACGATGTCCGTGGTCACGCTCCAGTCGGCGGTGGCGCAGGAGGCGCTCGCCGACCGGGCACCGGAGCGGGTGGACGTGGCGCTGGCGGCGATCCGGTCGGCGGGCGGCAGCGCGATGGCCGAGCTGCGCGCGACGCTGGGCACCCTGCGCGGCGACGCCGGCGTCCGCCGGCCACCGCCGGGGGTCGACCAGCTCGCCGCCCTGGCGGAGGGCGTCCGCCGCAGCGGGCTCGCCGTCGAGCTGCGCGTCGACGGCGACGTCGGCGCGCTGCCGGCGGTCGTGGGCACGACCGCCTACCGGGTCGTGCAGGAGGCGTTGACCAACGCGCTGCGGCACGCGCGGGCCACGAGGGTCGACGTCACCGTCCGGGCGACCGGCTCCCACCTGACGCTGGAGGTCGTCGACGACGGCCAGGGCGCCGCCGCGCCGCCCGGGGAGGGCGGCGGGAGCCAGGGGCTGCGCGGGATGTCCGAGCGGGTCGCCCTGCTCGGCGGGACCGTCCACACCGGCACCGCCGGGACGGGCGGCTTCCGGGTGTCCATCCGCCTGCCGCTGTCCGGGCCCCGGCCGTGACCCCCCTGCGCGTCGTCCTCGTCGACGACCAGCACCTCATCCGTGCCGGGCTCCGCGCGCTGCTCGAACGCGACCCGGACATCGCCGTCGTCGCCGAGGCCGCCGACGGCGCCGCCGGCCTGGCCGCCGTCCGGGCCCACCGGCCGGACGTCGTCCTCATGGACATCCGTATGCCGGGCACCGACGGCATCGAGGCCACCCGGCGCATCCTGACCGACCCGGGCCTCGCCGACGTACAGGTGGTCATGCTGACCACCTTCGACGACGACGAGTACCTCTTCGACGCCATCCGCGCCGGGGCGGCCGGGTTCCTGCTCAAGGACACCGCGCCCGACGCCCTGCGCGCCGCCGTACGCACCGTGGCCGGCGGGGACGCGCTGCTGTCGCCCGCCGTCACCCGCCGGGTGCTCGCCGCCGCCGCCCGCTCCCCCGCACCCGACGGCGCCCGGCTCGCCGGGCTCACCGAGCGGGAACGCGACGTCCTCGCCCAGGTCGGCACCGGGCGGTCCAACGCGGAGATCGGCGCCGCGCTGCACCTCAGCCCGGACACCGCCCGCACCTACGTCAGTCGCCTGCTCGCCAAGCTGCACGCCCGCGACCGGTCCCAGCTAGTCGTGATCGCCTACGAGAGCGGGCTCGTCCGACCCGGCGAGCGGTAGCGCCACGCCGACGACACTCCAGCCGGCCGCCGGGCTCCGCGCCGGCGACGAACCTCAGGCCGGCCGCCAGGGCTCCAGCCGGCCGCCAGGGCTCCAGCCGCGCCGGCCGACGACGGACCTTCGGCCGGCCGCCGCTCACCGGCGCCGCGGCGCGTACGTCAGCCGGCGGCGCGACGGGCGCGGGCCCGGCGCTTGCCCTCGTGCATGGCCTGCACCCGCGCGATCGGGATGGTGTGCCCCTCCGCGACCAGGTCCGCCGGGAGCTGCTGCGGCGCGGGCATCCGCTCGGCCCACGGGTCGCGGTCGGCGACCAGCGCCGGGACGGTGCGGATCGTGAAGTCCGCCGGGGCGACGTCGCCCAGGTCGGCCCAGTCCACCGGGAACGACACCGGCACCCCCGGCCGCAGCCGGGGGCTGTAGGCGGCCACCACGGTCGCCCCGCCGGCCCGCGTCGAGTCCACGAACACCTTGCCGCCCCGGTCCTCGCGGATGAAGGCGGTGGTGGCCAGCGCCGGGTCCAGCCGTTCGGCGCGGGCGGCGACGGCCCGGGTGGCGGCGGCCATGTCCTCCACGGCGGCGCCCGCCGCGACCGGCACGAAGACGTGCACGCCCTTGGCACCGCTGGTCTTGACCGCGCCGGTGAGCCCGGCGTCGGCGAGCGCCTGCCGGACCAGCAGGGCGGCGGCCACCGCCAGCCCGAACGAGTCCCCCTCGGGCGGGTCGAGGTCGAGCACCAGGTGGGTGGGGCGGTGCAGGTCGTCCACCGTGGCCAGGGTGGGGTGGTACTCCACGGCGCGCTGGTTGGCGAACCAGAGCAGGGTGCGCCGGTCGTCGCAGAGCGCGTACGAGACCTCGCGGTGGGACGCCTCGGCCCAGACGGAGGTGCGGCGCACCCACTCCGGGGTGTACTTCGGCAGGTTCTTCTGCATGAACGCCGGCTGTCCGGGCCGGACCCGGATCACCGACAGCGGCCGGCCGCGCAGCGGCGGCAGGATCCGCTCGTGGACGGCGTCGAGGTAGTCGACCAGGTCCCGCTTGGTCGCGTCGTCGCCGTCGGACAGCGGCTGGTCGAGGTTGGTCAGCGACACGCCGTCCCGGGTCTCGTCAGCGCGGCTCATCCGACCACCTTCCCGGCCCGGCGGCCGGCGGTCAACCGGACGCGGCGGTGTGCTCCCCGACGAAACGGGTCGCCGCCGCTCCCGTGGCGCGCGATCTTGCACTTCCTGCCCCCACGAAAGGAGACAGGTCACGCACCGTCGTAGCCGGTCAGGCGGCCGACCGGCGGGCCAGGGCCGGCTCGGCGGCCGGCCGGCTGACCGGGGCGGGCCGGCGCCGGAGGGCGACCACGGCGACCAGGAGGGCGGCCGCGACGAGGGCGGCGGCCACGGTGAACGCGGTCCGGTAGCCGGCGGCGAGCGCGTCGGCCTCGGCCCAGCCGACGTCCCGCAGGCCGTCCGTGCGGCTGGCGGCCAGCGTGGCGAGCACGGCCAGCCCGAGCGCGCCGCCGACCTGCTGGGTGGTGTTGACCAACCCGGAGGCCAGCCCGGCGTCGGCCGGGTCGGCGCCGGTCATCGCCAGCGTGGTGACCGCCGGCAGGGTGAGCCCGCCGGCGACGCCGAAGAGGAGCATCGACGGGAGCACGTCGGGCAGGTAACCACCGTCGACCGGGAGCCGGGCCAGCAGCAGGAACGCGGCCACCGCCAGCGCGAGCCCGGTGACCAGCAGCGCCCGCGCGCCGTACCGGGTGATCAGCCGGCCCGCGAGGCCGAGCGAGACCACCGCGATCGTCACCGGCGTGGGCAGGAAGGCCAGCCCGGTGGCCGTCGGGTCGAGATCCAGGACGAGCTGGAGTTCCAGCGCGAGCAGGAACTGGAAGCCGAAGAACGCGGCGACCATGAGGAACTGCACGACGTTGGCGGCGACCAGGTCGGGGGTGCGCAGCACCCGCGGCGGCAGCAGCGGGGTCCCGGTCGACCGCTGCCGCAGCGCGAACGCCGCGAGCAGGGCCACCGCGAGCGCGGCGGCGCCGAGCGTCCGGGCCGAGGCCCAGCCGTGCTCGCCGGTGCCGACGATCGCCAGCACGGCGAGCATCAGGCCCCCGGTGACCAGCGCCGCGCCGAGCAGGTCCAGGCCGGCGCGCAGGCCGACGCCGGGGTCGGCGTCGAGCAGGCGTACGGCGGCCAGCAGGATCAGCAGCCCGATCGGCAGGTTGACCGCGAAGATGGCGGGCCAGCCGGCCAGGTCGGTGAGCACGCCCCCGGCCAGCATGCCGATCGACGCCCCGGCGGCTCCGGTGAAGCTGAAGACCGCGATCGCGCGTGCCCGCTCGGCGGGCTCCGGGAAGAGCCGGACGATCATGCCGAGGCTCACCGCCATGGTGAGCGCCCCGCCGACGCCCTGGAGGAAGCGGGCCACGACCAGCACCTCCGGGCCGGTCGCCACCGCGCAGAACAGCGAGGCCACGGTGAACAGCGCGACGCCGGCCAGGAAGACCGCCCGCCGGCCGAGCAGGTCGCCGAGGCGTCCGGCGAGCAGCAGCAGCCCGCCGAAGGCGACGAGGTACGCGTTGACCACCCAGGCCAGGCCGGTCGCGGTGAAGCCCAGGTCCCGCTGGATGGCGGGCAGCGCCACCGCGACGATGCTGCCGTCCAGGATGATCATCAGGCTGCCGGCGCAGAGCACGAGCAGCGCCGGCCAGCGGTATTCGACGGTACGGGTGGACACGGACGCCTCCTAGGTGCACGGTTTGTTACCAGAGCCATCTTCTGTGACCATGAGGCGGAGCGTAAGGAGGCACTTTCATGTCCCAGGGGAACACCGATGTGCCCGTGGACGGGGTCCAGGCGTGCGCGGCCGGCGACGCGCCCTTCACCCCCGGCCAGGCCAGGGCGTGCACCGTCCGCGAGGTGCTCGACCGGGTGGGTGGCAAGTGGAGCATCGGCATCCTGGTCGCCGCCTCCCAGGGGCCGGTGCGCTTCACCGAGTTGGAGCGCACGGTGGAGGGGATCAGCCGCCGGATGCTCACCCTGACCCTGCGCAACCTGGAACGCGACGGCCTGCTGCGCCGGACGGTCTATCCGACCGTGCCGCCGAAGGTGGAGTACACCGCCACCCCCATGGCGCTGGAGCTCTACGACTCGCTCGTCGCCCTGACCAACTGGGCCGAGCGGCACCGCACCGCGATCGCCGACGCGCGCGACGCGTACGACCGGGCGCACGGCGAGGCGGGCTAGGCGACGACCCTGGCCCGTCCGGCGCCCGCTGAACCTCGGCCGGACCGGCGCCGGAGGGCGTCGGCCCGCGGCACACCCCGACGGCCTGTGGGGAACGCCACGCCTTCGATCTGACCGATCGGTCAGGCTCTGACCGATCGGTCAGGCATGCTGGTTCGGGGAGGTGGACCGGCATGGCGCGGGCGGTACCGGAGACACACGACGACATCCTGGCGGCGGCGGCGCGACGCTTCGCGGTGACCGGCTACCGGGGCACCTCGTTGCAGGACATCGCCCGGGAGGTGGGCTGCTCCAAGGCGGCGGTGCTCTACCACTTCGCCAACAAGGAGGCCATCCTCACCGAGCTGATGGCCCGGCCCATCGAGGTCCTCGAGGCGCTCGACGAGCGGATCGCCGCGCACCGGGGGGCCGACGCCCAGCGGGTCGCCGCCGAGGGCTTCGTCGACCTCGCGGTCCGGTTCCGGCGCGAGATCGCCCTGCTCCGGGGCGAGTTCCCGGAACTGCTCCAGCAGCCCGCCTTCGCGCACATCCAGCGGATCTCCGAGCGGTTGATCGACGCGTTCGCCGGGCAACCGGAACGCCCCTCCGCCCGGATCACGGCGCTGGTGCTGCTCGCCGGCATCTCCGAGACGTGCGGCGAGTTCGTCGACGTACCCGACGAGGAGCTGCGCGCCGCCCTGCTGGCACTCGTACGACGGGCGCTGGAGCCCGTCGACTGACTCGTTCCCAACCACCACGACCGAGGACAAGGAACTCATGGCGACCCTGCTCTACCGGCTCGGCCGGGGCTCGATGCGCCGGCGGCGACTCGTCGCGGCGATCTGGCTCGTCGTACTCGTCGGACTCGGCCTCGCCGCCGCGACCCTGCGCGGCCCGATGGCGGACAACTTCACCATGCCCGGCACGGAGTCCCAGCGCGCCCTGGACCTGCTCGCCGAGCAGTTCCCGGCGGCCAGCGGCGCGACCGGCACCATCGCGGTCAAGGCACCGGCCGACGGCGCGCTCGGCAGCCCGCAGGGACAGGCCGTGGTGAAGGAACTCGCCCAGGAGGCCGCGACGCTGCCCGGGGTGGTCGGCGCCGTCGACCCGTTCCAGGTGGGGGCGGTCTCCCCCGACGGCCGGTACGCACTGGTCCAGGTCCAGTTCGCCACCGGAGCCGACGAGGTGACCGACGCCCAGCGCGACGCGTACGAGCAGGTCGGCTCGCGGGCCGAGGCCCAGGGCTGGGAGGTCGCGCCCGGCGGCGAGGTGCTCAGCGCCGTGCCGGAGGTCGGCTCGACCGAGGCGATCGGTGTCGCGATCGCCGCGATCGTCCTGGTGGTCACGTTCGGGTCGCTGGTGGCGGCCGGGATGACCATGCTGAACGCCCTGATCGGCGTGGGCGTCGGCATGGCCGGCCTTTTCGCGCTGAGCAGCGTGGTCGACCTGACCAGCACCGCGCCGATCCTCGCCCTGATGCTCGGCCTCGCGGTCGGCATCGACTACTCGCTGTTCATCACCTCCCGCTACCGGCAGAACCTGATCGAGGGCCTGCCGCCGGACGAGGCGGTGGGCCGCGCGGTGGGCACCGCCGGCTCGGCAGTGCTCTTCGCCGGGGCCACCGTGGTCATCGCGCTGGCCGGCCTGGCCGTGGTCAACATCCCGTTCCTGACCGTGATGGGTCTGGCCGCCGCCGCCACGGTCACCGTCGCGGTGCTGGTCGCGATCACGCTCCAGCCCGCCCTGCTCGGCTTCGCCGGCCGCCGGGTGCTCCCCCGCAGGCTGCGCTCGTCCGTGCCGGCCGGGGACGGGGCGGACGCCGGCGCCGCGGCGCCGGCGACCGAGGACCGGTCCGGGCTCGGGTTCCGCTGGGCGCGCGCCGTCACCCGGTTCCGGATCCCCGTCATCCTGGTCGGGCTGCTCGGGCTGGGCCTGCTCGCGCTGCCCACGCCGGACATGCGGCTGGCACTGCCCGACGCGGGCACCGCGCCGGTCGGCTCGCCCGCCCGGGCATCCAACGACCTGATCACCGAGGGCTTCGGGCCGGGCTTCACCGGCCGCCTCGCGGTGGTGGTCGCCGGGGACACCCCGCAGGCCACCTCGGCCGCGGTCCCGCAGGTCACCGCGCTGATCCAGCGCACCGAGAACGTCCTCGCGGTGGCCCCGCCGCAGCTCAGCCCGGACGGCCGCACCGCGCTGCTCGGCGTGGTGCCGAAGACGGGGCCGACCGACGAGGCCACGGAGACCCTGGTCAACGACGTCCGGGCCACGGTCGGCGAGTTCCGCGACGTGGACGTGCTGCTGACCGGCGCGACCGCCATCGGCATCGACGTCTCCGAGAAGCTCTCCGACGCCCTGCCGGTCTACCTGCTGCTGGTGGTCGGGCTCTCGGTGCTGCTGCTGATGCTGGTCTTCCGCTCGCTGCTGGTGCCGGTCAAGGCCGCGCTGGGCTTCCTGCTCACCGTCGCCGCGACGTTCGGCATCACCGTGGCGGTGTTCCAGCAGGGCCACCTCGCCGACCTGGTCGGCCTGGACACGCCCGGCCCGCTGGTCAGCTTCCTGCCGATCCTGCTGATCGGCATCCTGTTCGGGCTGGCGATGGACTACGAGGTCTTCCTGGTCTCCCGGATGCGGGAGGACTTCGTGCACGGCGACACCGCGCAGCAGGCGACCATCAACGGGATGGGGCACGGGGCCCGGGTGGTCACCGCCGCCGCCCTGATCATGATCTCGGTGTTCGGGGGCTTCGTCTTCCTCGACGACCCGGTGATCAAGTCGATGGGCTTCGCGCTCGCGATCGGCGTCGCCATCGACGCGTTCGTGGTGCGGATGACGATCGTCCCGGCGGTGATGTCGCTGCTCGGCCGGGCAGCCTGGTGGCTGCCGCGCTGGCTGGCCAGGGCCCTGCCGAACGTCGACATCGAGGGCGAGGGCCTGCGCGCCCACCTCGACGAGAAGACCCCGGTGGCCCCCCGCGCCTGACCCGCCCGACACCTACCCGGCCGGTCAGACGCCGGCCGGGTAGGTCTCCATCTCGCCGGGCGTGGTCAGGGCGGGCAGCGGGTGCAGGGTGGTGGTCTCGTCGCACCAGACGAAGGCGTCGTACCGCTCCCCCAGCCGGGTCGGCACGTAGTTGCCCCAGGACTCGAACGACGGGTCGTAGACCACCCCGATCGCCCGGTGGTCGGCGGTGTCGGTGACCCAGCCCGGCTGGTCGGCGCCGCCGAAGACGAGCACCGCCCGCTCCGGCATCAGCTCGTGCAGCCGGCCCTCGACCGAGCCCGGGCGGGCCGGCGGCACCACCATCGCCTCGGCCGGCGAGCCCCAGCGCGGCGCGGCGATCACCGTGCCCCGGTAGCCGCCGAAGCCGACCAGGACCACGTCGTCGGCCCCGTGCCGCTCACGGGCCAACTGGCCGATGTTGATCAACCCGTCGGCGGCCATGTCGGTGGCCCGGGCGTCCCCGATGTGGGTGTTGTGCGCCCAGACGATCCCCCGCGAGCCCGGGCCGTAGCGGTCCAGCAGCCGGTCCAGCGTGTCCGCCATGTGGGTGTCCCGGATGTTCCACGACTCCGGGCCGCCCCGGACCATGGCCCGGTAGTAGCGCTCCGCGCCGGCCACCACCTCCGCGTTCTGCCAGGCCGAGAAGCTGTCCGGGCCGTCCGCGGCGGCCTGTTCGCGGGTACGCGCCAGCAGCCGGACGACCTCCTCCTCGCAACGCGCCGAGACGAACCGGCTGGCCGCGCCGTACTCCTCGACCCGCTTGCCGTACGGCTCGAAGCAGCGGTACGCGTCCTGCGCCGCCTCCAGCGACGCCGGATCCTCCTCGCCGAGGTAGTCGAAGATCGCCTGCATCGACTCCCACAGGCTGTAGACGTCCAGGCCGTGGAAGCCGGCCCGGGCGTCCTCGGGCCGCTCGACGTTCCACGCCCGCAGCCAACTGCAGAACCGGGAGACCTCGGCGTTCGCCCACATCCAGGTCGGCCACCGCTCGAAGCGTTCCAGCGCCATGCGCGGCTCGGTGGCCCCGCCCGGGGCGCCCGTCACGGATCGGTGCACGCGGTCGCAGTCGGGCCAGTCCCCCTCCACGGCGACGAAGGAGAAGCCGCACTCGGCGATCAGCCGGCGGGTGAGCTGTTCGCGCAGCCGGTAGTAGTCGTAGCTGCCGTGCGTCGCCTCACCGATCATCACGATCCGGGCGTCCCGGACGCGCTCCAGCAACGGGTCGAAGTCGCTCGGCGCGCCGAGCCGCTGAACCAGCATGGCGGGCGGCTACCCGGCGTGTCGCCGGGCAAACCGCCGGCCGTCGCGCGGGACGGCCACCCCGCCGGTCCCGCGCGACGTGGGCCGCGCGGGACCGGACCGACCGGGCATTGAGCGGGACCCGGGGAGCGAGGGCCGGACCCGAGCGGGGCGTGGGGCCGGGGTCCGCGGGGCACGGGCGGTGTGCCGGCGGGCTGAGCGGGTAGCCCGTCGGCATGACCGTCACCGGCGTGCAGTTGCAGGAGTACCTGGCCGGACTCGACTACCCGGTCTCCCGGGAGGACCTGGTCCGCTGGGGCCAGGAGAACGGGGTCAGCACGGAGATGCTCCAGATGCTCCGGTCCCTGCCGAGGGAGGAGTTCGACTCCCCCGCCGAGCTGAGCGAGGCCCTGAACACGCTGGCCTGACCGCGGCACGACCGCCGCCCCCGGCCGGGCGGAAGCCCGCACGCCACACCCCAGCGGCTGGCCGGCTCACCTGGCGTGCAGCAGCCGGAACAGCACCAGCCACTGCTCCGGCCAGACGTGCCCGACCGGGGTGGCCGGGTCGAGCCGCGTCGCCCGCAGCGCCGCCGCCAGCCGCGCCCGCGGGTGGTGCCGGCCCAGCGAGGCCGCGAGCGAGCCGCCGACCCCGTCGAAGCCGATCTCCACCATCCGCCGGTACGCGGGCAGCGCCGCCGCGGCCAGCAGCGGCTCCGGCCGCCGCTCGACGCGCAGGATGCCGGCGTCCACCCCGGGCACCGGGCGGAACGCGGTGCGGGGCACCCGCCCGGCGAGCCGCCAGCCGAACTCCGGCCAGGTCAGGACGGTGAGCCGGGTCCACCGGCCGTAGTCGCCGCTGCGGCGTCGGGCGTACTCGAGCTGGGTGAGCAGGGTCGCCGCGCGCAGCCCGGGCGCGGCCAGGCACCACCGCACCACGGCCGAGGTGAGCGACCAGGGAATGTTGCCGACCACGTCGAACTCCTCCGGCGGGGGCGTCGCGGTCAGGAAGTCGGCCTGGCGGTGGGTGACGTTCGGCAGGCCGGCGCAGATCCTGGCCAGCTCGGCGCCGGCGGCGGGGTCCACCTCGTACGCCAGCAGGTGCCGGCAGCGGGCGGCGAGCGGCCGGGTGAGCTGGCCCCGGCCGGCGCCCACCTCCAGCAGGAGCCGGTCGGGCCGGGGTCGGGCGGCGTGCACCAGCCGGGCGATCGCGGCCGGGTCGACGAGGAAGTTCTGGGAGAGTACGCGCCGGGAGCGGTCGCGTTCGGTTGCTCGGGTACGGCGGGGCGCCACGGGTCGTCGTCCTGTCTGTCGCCGTGCGGCGACGGAGCGGACAGGCAGCCGGAAGGGGGCCTGTCCGAGGGAAGAGTGGACTCGGACGGCCCTGGGCGTGGCGCGGGGACTGCGGGTCGGCGGCGCGCGGCGGCACCCACCGCTCGGCCGGAGACCGGGGTCGGCGCGGCACGCCACCGCCCGGCCGGAGACGGGGGTGGCGCGCGGCACGTCACCCGGGCGGGTGACCGGGGTGGCACTCACCCCGGGGTGTCACCCCGGGGCGGCGGTGGGGCGGCGCCGATGGCCCGGCCAGGACCGGGCGGAGGGCGCCGTGCGTGCGGTGCGGGATCAGTCGCGGGTCGCGTCGGCCAGGGCCGGACGCCGGACTCGCAGGCGGGCCAGCAGTGGCCCGAAGGCGGCCGGCGTGCCGACCCCCTCGATCAGAGCGTGCGCGGACATGCCCGCGACCCTAGCTCCGTCGTCGCCGCCCGGCGACCCCTTTTCCGCCTCAGCCGGCAGGTCGACGGTGCGGCCCTCAAACCGGGAGGTCGACGGTGCGGCCCTCGGCGCGGGCGGTCTCGGCGGCGGCGAGCACGGCGACGACCTCGCGGCCGAAGCGCACGTCGCAGCGGTGGTCCCGGGTGCCCGACCCGATCTCCTCCAGCAACTGGTCGATCGCCACCCCGAACGCGGTGGCCGAGTCGCCCGCGCCGGCCGGGAGGGTCTCGATGCCGTTCTCGCCGTAGAAGACGAACTCCCGGCTCACCGCCTCGGGCGGGGCGTCCAGGGTCAGCGAGATCGTGCTCGTCGCTCCCCCGTCGTGGGTGAGCAGCAGGTGGACGAGCCCGCGCGGCCCGTCCATCGCGGCGACCCGGGTGACCCGGCCGAGCACCGGCAGGATGACCGACAGCGCGTGCGGGCCGACGTCCCAGAGCGCGCCGTGCTGCCGCCGCCAGGGCGAGGCGCCGTACGGGCTGCTCGGCTGGAAGATCGAGCCGAACCGGACCGCCTTCGCGGTGTGCCACCCGCCGACGGCGGCGGTCGAGGCCAGGAAGGCGGCGATGTCCGGCTGGTAGCGGCCGGTGAAGAAGACCACCGAGGCGACGCCGGCCGCCTGCGCGGCGTCGACCACCCGGTCGGCGTCGGCGACGCTCAACGCGAGCGGCTTGTCCAGCAGCAGGTGCCGACCGGCGGCGGCCGCGCGGACCGCGATGTCGGCCTGGATGTCCGGCGGGAGGGCCACCGCGACCGCGTCGCAGGCGTCGAGCAGCGCGTCGACGTCGGTGAACGCCGGCGCCCCGTAGCGGTCGGCCAGGCTGGCGGCCTTGCCCGGGTCGCGGCCCCACACCCCGGCGATCGTGGCCCCCGGGTGCGCGTGCAGCGCCGCGCCGTGCGTCTCCGCCGCCCAGTGACCGGTGCCGAACAACCCGAACCGCACCACGAGAACCCCCACCGTCGTCGTCGCGCCACGGCAGCACCCCGCGGCCCCGGTCCACGCTAGTCGCCCGCCCCGGCGCCCGCCCGCGTGACCGGGCCTATTCGGGGTGTCCGGGGCGGCGGGTGGCGGGGTGTACTACGCGGGTTAGTAGGCTGTGCCGGTGACCGAACCGAGCCCCGGGTGGCCCCGATGACCAGCGCAGCCTCGGCCGGTTCGCCGGTGGACGGGCTCCTCGCGACCGCCTCGATCGTGCTCTCGCTCCTCGTCGCCGCCTGGGCCCTGGTGGCGACGCTGCGCCACCGCGCGCCGGACCGGGTGCAGTTCGCCGGCCTGGCCCTGCTGGAGGCGGCGCTGCTCGTGCTCGCGGTGGTGGCGGGGGTCGCCCTCGGCGGCGGCGAGCGCCCCGGGGAGCCGGGGGCCTTCTTCGGTTACCTGGCGACGCTGGTCTGCCTGCCGCCGCTGGCCTGGGTGCTGGCCCGGATGGAGCCGACCCGCTGGGGCTCGGCCATCGTCTGCGCGGTCTGCCTGGTCACGCCGGTGGTCGTCGTGCGGCTGCAACAGACGTGGGAGGTGCTGGGTGGCTGAGGTGCGGGCCCCGGAACGGACGCGGACCAACGCCGGCCCGGGTCGGCTGCTGATCGCGGTCTACCTGCTCTTCGCGATCGCCGCCACCAGCCGCGCCGGCCTCCAGATCGCCACGAGGTTCGACGAGGCCCCGGTGGCGTACCTGCTCTCGGCGCTCGCCGCGGCCATCTACATCGTCGCGGCGGTGGGGCTGGCGCGCGCGGGTGCCGCCGGCCGGCGCGTCGCCCTGGCGTGCTGCACGGTGGAACTGGCCGGGGTGCTCGGCGTCGGCATCCTCAGCGTGGCCGACCCGGAGCTGTTCCCGGACGAGACGGTCTGGTCGCGGTTCGGCAGCGGGTACGGCTACATCCCGCTGGTCCTGCCGGTGCTCGGCCTGCTCTGGCTCTGGCGCACCCGCACCGCCCGCGCCTGACCCACCCCGCCTCGCCCGGACGGGGTGGGACGTGGCGGGGGCGGGTCAGTCCTTGGGGCCGCCGGCGACGTAGATGACCTGGCCGGAGACGAAGGACGCTCCCTCGCTGACCAGGAACGAGATGGTGTGCGCGACGTCCTCCGGCCGGCCGGGGCGGCGGACCGGGATCTCCGCCGCGGCGTGCTTCTGGAGGTCGTCGAAGTCGACCTTCATCCGGGCGGCGGTGGCGGCGGTCATGTCGGTGACGATGAAGCCGGGCGCGACCGCGTTGACGGTCACCCCGAACGGGCCCAGCTCGATGGCGAGCGTCTTGGTGAAGCCCTGGAGGCCGGCCTTCGCGGCGGAGTAGTTCGCCTGGCCCCGGTTGCCCAGCGCGGAGGTGCTGGAGAGGTTGACGATCCGGCCCCACTTCTGCTCGACCATGTGCTTCTGGGCCGCCTGGCTGAACAGGAACGCGCCGCGCAGGTGCACACCCATGACCGTGTCCCAGTCGGTGTCGCTCATCTTGAACAGCAGGTTGTCGCGCAGCACGCCGGCGTTGTTCACCAGCACGGTCGGCGCGCCCAGCCCGGCGGCGACCCGCTCCACGGCCGCCTCGACCTGGGCCCGGTCGGACACGTCGGCGCCGACGCCGAGCGCCCGGCCACCGGTGGCGGCGATCGCGTCCACCGTGTCCTTGGTCGCCGACTCGTCGATGTCGACCACCGCGACCGCGAGGCCGTCGGCGGCCAGCCGGCGGGCAGTGGCCGCCCCGATCCCCCGCGCCGCCCCCGTGACGATGGCGACCCGCTGCTCCTCCGACATGCCTACCTCCCGGTAACTTCCGCTCGATCGGAGGAGCTTAACCCAGGCGTACGGCGGGCCGGCCGGGCGCGGGACGCCGGTCCTGCCGACACCCCGCGGCGGCCTGCCGGGGTTACGAGCACGGTTCGGCTACCGTCGCCGCCGTGAACGCAGTGGAGATCGAAGCACCCGTCGTCGGTGTCACCGTCTACCCGGACCGGGCCCGGGTCACCCGCCGGGGCAGCACCCGGCTGGCCGCCGGCGAGCACCGCGTACGTGTCGCACCGTTGCCGCTGGGTCTGCGGCGGGACTCGGTCCGGGTCGGCGGCCGGGGCGCGGTCACCGTGCTCGGCGTGGACGTGACGACGTGGCGGCAGGCACGCAGCACCGACGGACAGGTCCGCGAGCTGGAGCAGCGGAGCCGCGAGCTGGCCGACGAGCTGGCCGAGGTCGACGACGCGGACGAGATCGAGGCGCAGCGGGGGCAGTTCATCGGCCGGCTGGCCGAGCGGGCCGGCGGCACGTACGCCCGCGCGTTGGCCTCCGGTGACGCCGCCCCGACCGACGTCGCCGGCTTCGCCGACTCGGTGGCCGGCCAGCTCGCCGACTCCCGCAGCCGCCGGCGCGGGTTGGCCCGGCGACGTGCCGACCTGACCGAGGAGCTGGCGGCCGTCGAGCGGCAGTTGGCGGCGGCGAACGGCAAGCGGGAACCGGACCGGCTGGCCGCCGAGGTGACCGTGGCGGTGGACGCCGACGACGCCGAGCTGGACCTGGAGCTGACCTACCTGGTCGACGGGGCCCGCTGGCAGCCCTCCTACGACCTGCGGCTGGTCGACGACACCATGACCGTCACCTGGTTCGGCCTGGTCAGCCAGGACACCGGCGAGGACTGGCCGGAGTGCGAACTCCAGCTCTCGACCGCCCGCCCGGCAGCGGCGACCGGCGTACCCGAACTGTCGCCCTGGTATCTCGACCGGGTCCGGCCGGTACCGCCGATGCCCGTGTCGACGGCGAGCTTCGGCGCGCTGCCGCCACCGCCGGCGCCCGGCGCGGCGCCGGCCGCCGCGGGTGGTGTGGCCCGGTCCGCCCCGCCGCGCCCCAGGGTGCGGGAGAGCGTGGCCACGGTGGAGCAGGGGGTCACCGCCGCCACCTACCGGCCGGCCCGCCCGGTCGCGGTGCCGGCGGACGGCAGCGCGCACCGGGCCACCATCGCCGTGCTGGAGCTGCCGGCCCGGCTGGACCACGTGACCGCGCCGGTCCGCGCGGCCGAGGCGCACCTGCGTGCGACGGTCCGCAACACCTCGGCGCACACGCTGTTCCCCGGCCCGGCGGCGGTCTTCCACGGCGCCGACTTCGTCGCGGCCACCCGGCTGCCGACGTGGGCGCCCGGCGAGGAGACCGAACTGGCGCTCGGGGTGGACGACCGGGTACGGGTGGAGCGGAAGCTGGGCCGGCGCGCAGACACCCGGGCCACGCTCGGCTCGACCCGGCGACGGGAGGTGGAGTACCGGATCAGCGTCGCCAACCACACGCCCCAGGCGGCGACGGTGGAGGTACGCGACCAGCTTCCGGTGTCCCGCGACGAGGCGGTGGTCGTCCGGGAAGCCACCCTCGCCCCGCCGCCGGCCGAGCGTACCGAGCTGGGCGAGCTGACCTGGCGGCTGCGCCTCGGGCCGGGCGAGAGCGGCGAGATCACCATGGGCTTCCGGGTCGAACTCGCCAAGGGGGTCGAACTGGCCGGCTGGCGGGAGTGACCGGTCGTCCGCCGGGGTGGGGCGGACGACCGGTCGACAGGTAACCGGGCTCAGAGGCCGCGGCCCCGGCAGAGGCGGATCCACCGGTAGCCGTGGCCGGCCAGCTTGAGGCGGTCCAGCTTGCCGGCCCCGCCGTAGTTGCGGTCGGCGAGGACGTCGACGGGGAGGTCCGCCTCCGGCTCCAGCATGCTCAGGTCCACCTCGGCGTCGGAGGTGCCGAGGTTGTGCAGGAAGACCATCGTCCCGGTCCGCCCGTCGGCCCGGTGCGCCAGCACGCCCGGCGGCATCGCCACGTCGATGTGCGTGGTCGAGCCGGAGCCCACCTCGGGTGCTTCGCGGAGCGTACGGATCATCCGTTCGAACCAGGCGAGCAGCGACCTGGGGTCGCTGCGCTGGGCGGTCACGTTGACCTTCTCGTAGCCGAAGTCGCCCTTGTCGATTACCGGGCGGACCAGCTTCTCCGGGTCGGCCGTGGAGAAACCGGCGTTCGGCCGGTACGACCACTGCATCGGGGTGCGGATCGCCTCCCGGCCGGGCAGCGACAGGTCCTCCCCCATGCCGATCTCCTCGCCGTAGCGCAGCACCGGCGTGCCGCGCAGCGAGAACTGGAGCGAGTACGCCAGCTCGATGCGCCGGCGGTCGTTGCCGAGCATCGAGGCGAGCCGGCGGCGGATGCCCCGGTCGTAGATGCGCATGTTCTCGTCGGGGCCGAACTCCGCGTACACCTGGTTGCGCTGTTCGGCGGTGAGCCGGGACAGGTCGATCTCGTCGTGGTTGCGCAGGAAGGTGGCCCACTGCCCGCCCTCGGGCAGCGCGGGGGTGTCCCGCAGCGCCTCGATGATCGGCTCCGGGTCCTGCCGGGCCAGGGCCAGCATCAGCCGCCCGTTGAGCATGAAGTCGAAGAGCATGTGCAGGCGGTTCGCCGAGCCGCCGGCGTCGGCGAAGAAGGTCGGGAGCTGGTCGGGCTCCACGTTGGCCTCGGCGAGCAGGACGGCGTCGCCCCGGCGCCACTGCACGTGCTGGCGCAGCTCGGTGAGGAAGTCGAAGTCCTTCGGGAAGTTCGGGTTGCCCGCCTCGGTCAGCTCGATGATGAACGGCACGGCGTCCATCCGGAAGCCGGAGACGCCGAGCTGGAGCCAGAACGAGACGATCTTCTTGACCTCCTCGCGCACCTTCGGGTTGGCGAAGTTGAGGTCCGGCTGGAACTTGTAGAACCGGTGGTAGAACCAGGCCTTGGCGGTCCGGTCGTAGGTCCAGGTCTCGTTCTGCTCGCCGGGGAAGACCATGCCCTGGTGGCGGTCGTCCGGCTCCTGGTCGGACCAGACGTACCAGTCGCGGTACGGCGAGTCCGGCGAGGAGCGGGCGGACTGGAACCAGGGGTGCTCGTCCGAGGTGTGGTTCACGACCAGGTCGATGATCACCCGGATGCCGCGGTTCTGCGCCTGGTGCAGCAGCTCGGCGAAGTCGCCGAGGGTGCCGAAGCGCGGGTCGACGTTGTAGAAGTCGGTGGCGTCGTAGCCGTCGTCGCGGTTGGGCGACGGGTGGACGGGGTGCAGCCAGAGGCAGGTGACGCCCAGCCGGGCGAGATAGTCGAGTCGGCCGATCAGGCCCCGGATGTCGCCGACGCCGTCGCCGTCGGAGTCCGCGTACGTGTCGATGTCGAGGCAGTAGACGACGGCCTCGGAGTACCACCTGTCAGCCATGCCGACCTAATGTCTCCGATCCCCGCGTCCGGCAAACGCGGGACCGGGCGGCGTCGCGCGTGAAGCGGGCGGCGGCGGCGCGCGGCCCGGACGGCGGTACGGTCGCCGGCATGGGAGACGGAGCGCGTGAAGTCGACTGGGCCGAGGGCGAGTGGTGGAACGAGCCGGTGCGGGTCGAGCACGGGCCGGCCGGCGAGCTGCTGGTGGAGCCGGCCGGGGGCAGCGACCTGTGGCGGCACACCTCGTACGGCTTCGTGCACGACGACGCCCCGGCGTTGCTCGCGCCGCTGCCCGTCGGCGACGCGGTGGAGGTGGCCTTCCACCTCGACTACGGCGCGCAGTTCGACCAGGCCGGCGCGCTGGTCCGCGTCGACGAGCGGAACTGGGTGAAGGCCGGGGTGGAGGTCAGCGACGGCCTGCCGCAGGTCGGCGCCGTGGTGACCCGGGAGGTGTCCGACTGGTCGGTCGCCCCGGTGCTGGAGTGGGCCGGGCGGGAGGTCACCGTCCGGGTCAGCCGCGACCGGGACGCGCTCACCGTGCGGGCCCGGGCCGGCGGCGGGCCGTGGCGGCTGGTGCGGCTCGCCCCGCTGCCGCCGGAGGCGGTGGCGACGGCCGGGCCGTACTGCTGCTCCCCCACCCGGGCGGGGCTGCGGGTCCGGTTCACCGGGTGGCGGCGGGGGCCCGCCGACGCGGCGCTGCACCCGGAGGGCTGAGCCGGCGTGGCTCCGGACACGGGCAGGTGTGACCGGCGGGTCGCGGGGTAGAGGACTCTGATCCCCCGGACCCGGCGAAAGGATCGCGATGGCACTCGCCGAGAACGTCGACCCGACCCGGCTCGGCGGGCTGACCGGATGGGTGGCGGGGGTCATCGACGCCGCCGGCGCGTTCGGCGTGGCGCTGCTGGTCGCCCTGGAGAGCATCATCCCGCCGATCCCGAGCGAGATCGTCCTGGCGATGGCCGGCTACCTGGCCGGCGAGGGACGGTTCAACGTGGTGCTGGTGGTGCTCGCCGCCACCGCCGGCTCCCTGGTGGGGGCGCTCGTCCTCTACTGGCTGGGCGCGGTCGCCGGCGAGGACCGGCTCAAGCGCTGGCTGGACCGGCTGCCGCTGGTCGACCGGGACGACCTGGAGAAGGCGGACCGCTGGTTCGAGCGGCACGGCCGGTGGGCGGTGCTCTTCGGCCGGATGATCCCGGTGGTGCGCAGCCTGGTCTCCATTCCCGCCGGGGCCAACCGCATGCCGCTGCCCGAGTTCGTCGCCTTCACGACGCTGGGCAGCGGCGTCTGGAACTCGATCTTCGTCGGCCTGGGCTACGCCCTCGGCTCCCGCTGGCAGCAGATCGAGCGGTACAGCGACTGGTTCGACTACGGCATCGTCGCCGTCCTCGTGGTGATGATCGCCTGGTGGGCGGTCAAGAAGTCCCGCCGCCGGCGCGCCCGCCACCGCGACCGCGCCGGCGCCGCCACCCGCTGACCGGGCCGTCAGGGCAGGGTGGCGAGGTGGGGGGCCACCGTGCGGGCGAAGGCGTTGCCGTTGGTCACGTCCCAGTTGACCGACCAGGTCATCGCGCCGCGGATGCCCGGGTAGGTGCGCGGGGGGCGGAAGCTGCCGCAGTTGGTGCCGCGGGCCAGGCAGTCCAGCGCCGCGTTCACCACGCTCGGCGCGACGACGCCGCCACCGGCCGCGCCCGGTCCGGCCGGCAGGCCGAGACCGACCTGGTCGGGACGCAGCCCGGCCTCCAACTGGATGCAGGCCAGCGCGACGACGAAGTTCACCGTCCCCTGGGCGTACGCGGCGTTGCGGTCGCAGCCGAGCATCGCCCCCGAGTTGTAGAACTGGGTGTTCACGACGGTGAGGATGTCCTTGATGTCCAGCGCGAGCTTGAAGTAGCTGCTGCCCGGGGACTGCATGTCGATGGTCTGCGGGGCCATCGCGATGATCAGCCGGCTGCCGACCTTGGCCCGCAGCGAGCGCAACGCCTGCGCCATGTAGGTCGGGTTCAGCCCGTTCTCCAGGTCGATGTCGACGCCGTCGAAGCCGTACCGCTGGATCAGGGCGTGCACGCTGTCGCTGAACGCCGCGGCGGAGGCGGCGTCGTTGACCGCCACCCGGCCCGTCTCGCCGCCCACCGAGATGATCACCTTCTTGCCCCGGGACTGGAGGGCGCGCACGTCGGCGGAGAAGTCCGCGTCGGTGTAGCCGCCGAGGGCGGCGGAGAGCCCCGGGTCGACGGCGAAGGTGACGGCGCCGGGAGTGGCGGTGGCCTCGGCGAACGCGACCGCGACCACGTCGTACTCGGCGGGCACGTCGCGCAGCCGCAGTTCCACGGCGGGGTTGTCGAAGTTGTGCCAGTACCCGGTGAGGATGTGCTTCGGCAGCCCGGTGTTCGGCGGCGGGCTGGTCGGGGGCGGCGTGGTCGGCGGCGCCGTCGTCGGGGGCGCGGTGGTGGGCGGGGCGGTGCCGTCACCGCACGACGCGCCGTTGAGCTGGCAGTTGGCCGGGGCGCCGGGCCCGTTGCCCAGGAAGCCGAACGAGACGGAGGCGCCCGGGGCGATGCTGCCGTTCCAGGACCGGTTGGTGAAGGTGTACCGCTGGCCCGACGAGGTCAGCAGGGCGTCCCAGTACGAGCCGACGGTCGTCCCGGCCGGCAGGTCGAAGGTGACGGCCCAGCCGTCGACGGTGGTGCCGCCGCCGTTGGTGATCGTGTACTTCCCCTCCCAGCCCGACCCCCAATCGGACGTCTTGACGAAGCTCGCGGTGGCCCCGGCGGCGAACGCCGGCATCGCCACCCACACCGCCCCGACCGCCGCGACCACGGCGGTGACCAGCGACAACACCAGAGACCTGGACCGTTTCACAGCACCCTCCACACCCGGACGACATCCATTGGCATCAACATTGACGCCCATTATTAGGACTGTTAACTGTTTCTGTCCAGGGGTGGCCGGCAGGGGAACCCGGGCGGCGACCGCCCGGGTTCCCCGCGGCTCAGCGGCGGAAGGTGAACCAGTTGACGTTGACGAAGTCGGCGGGCTGGCCGCTGGTGAAGGTCAGGTAGACCGTCCGGCGGCCGGTCGGTCCGGCGACGTTGCCGGGCACCGAGCGCCAGCTCTGCCAGCCCCCCGTGTTGGCGATCGCGAAGCTGCCGATCGGCGGGCCGGTCGGGCTGTCCAGCCGGACCTCCACCAGGCCGCTGACCCCGCCCGCCGCGCCGGAGGCGACCCGGGCGACGAAGTCGCGCGGCGGGGTGGCGCCGAACTCGACGTTGTCGAAGCGCACCCAGTCGCCGTCGCGCAGCGCGCCGATGTTCTGGCCGCCCTCGGCGCACGCCTCGACGATCACTCCGTTCTGCGCGCTGAACGACTCCGCCTGGATCGTCGCGTACGCGTCCCGCACGCCACCGGGAGGCGGGGTCGTCGGCGGCGGGGTGGTGCCGCCGCCCCGGCTGTAGACGGCCACGTAGTCGACCAGCATCGGCCGGCCGGGGACGGTGGCGGCCGTCGGCGTGGCCGAACCCGCGACCCCGTTCGGGAAGGCCCCGCCCATCGCCACGTTCAGCAGCAGGAAGTAGCCGGCGTGGCCGGTCATCTGCGACCAGTACGGCTCGCCGACCCGGGACTGGCTCACCGTGTGGTAGAGCTGGCCGTCGACGTACCAGCGCAGTTGCTGCGGGCTGACCGAGGCGTCCCACTCGAAGCGGTAGGTGTGGTACGCGGACTGGCAGGTGCTGCCGGGACAGGGCCGGGACGCGCCGATGCCGTTGAACTCGTCGCACGGCCCGCCGGGGGCCACGCCGCAGTGCAGCACGCCCCAGACCGAGTTGATCCCGTTGACGTTCTCCATCACGTCGAACTCGCCGATGCCCGGCCAGTTCTGGTAGTTGCCCCGGTAGGGTGAGCCGAGCGCCCAGAACGCCGGCCAGTAGCCGGCCGCCTGGGCCCCGGTCACGTTCGGCATCTGGATCCGGCCCTCGATGGCGAGCACGCCGCCGGAGGGGGGCTTGAAGTTGCTGCGCACGGTCTCGATGCGGGCGGAGGTCCAGCGGCCGGAGGCGTCGCGCAGCGGGGTGATCCGCAGGTTGCCGCCGCCGTCGTGGCTGACGTTCGCGGTGCTGTCGGTGTAGGTCTGGATCTCGCCGGTGCCCCAGTTGGGCGGGCCACCGGGGTAGCTGGTGCCGGTGTCGATGATCCAGTTCGCGGCGGACGGCAGCGTGCCGGCCGCGCCGGTGAAGTCGTCGCTCCACACCAGACTCCAGCCGGGCGCGGGTGCCGGCACGGCGGCGTTCGCGGTCACGGTCATCCCGGCCAGGGCGGTGGTGGCGACAACGGCGAGCAGGGCCGACGCCAGGGCCGGCCGGCGTCGTGGGGGCGGGGCGGCGGGAGCCGCCGGGGCAGGTGTCATGGACGTGCCTCTCTGCGGGGACGGGTCGAGAGAGCGCTCTCTCACGAGTTGTACGTGCCGACCCGACAGATGTCAATGTCGATCGATGCCTGCCGGCGCGACCTGCGGACGGCGCAGCACCGCCTGCTCCAGCGCCGACCAGGCGGTCGTGGTGACCAGGTAGATCACCGCGGCCAGCGGCAGCACCAGCGCCACCAGCACGGTCGCGTACGGCAGCAGCGGCAGCAGCCGGCCGAGCACCGCCGCCCCCGGTCCCTCCGTCGGCGTGCCGGCCACCGTGCCGGTCGCGGCCGCGGCGCGCCGCATCCGCCGCGACGTCCACCACGCGAGGGCGAGCAGGGCTGCCAGCAGCACGCCGAACAGCGGCAGCACCGCGCCGCCCAGGCCGTCGCCGAGGTGGTGACCCAGCGGCACCCCGGCGAGCCGCTCGGCGAGCGGCCCCGTGCCGCCGTCGGCGGTCGTGAAGAGCCGGTACATGACCAGCAGGACCGGCGCCTGGAGCAGCATCGGCAGGCAGCCGGCGACCGGGCTGGCGCCGTTGGCCCGGTAGAGCGCGAACAACTCGCCCTGCAACCGGGCGGGGTCGTGCGCGTACCGCCGCTGGAGGTCGCGGACCTCGGGGGCGAGCGCCGCGCGACGCCGCTCCCCGCGAACCTGCGCGACGGTCAGCGGCGAGATCAGCAGCCGGACGGCCACGGTGAGGACGACGATCGCGGCGGCGGTGGCGGCGCCGCCCGCCAGCGGTGCGAGCAGGGTGGTGAGCCAGGAGAGTGCGCCGCCGGCGGCGTCGACGGCGTCGTGCAGTGGTGCGAAGGCGAGCATGGTGACCCCTCGTTCCGATTCCGGGTGACGGCCCGACGGGACGACAGGGCGTCGCCGAGCCTCGGGTGACGGCGGAATCGGCCGCGCGGCGGCGGCGCTACGCGGCCGAGGGAACGGCCCCGGGCGCCCGGGGGCGGGGACGCCCGGCGGCGTCCGGATCGACCTGCCGGGGCACCCGGCGACGGCGGGCCCGGGCCCGCAGGGCGGCGGCGCGGCCGGCCCGGGGAGCGCCGACGCCGACCACCGCGTGCAGCGCGAGCACGGCGGCGAGCAGCACGACGGCGGTCAGCGCGGCCCCGGCGAGCAGCCCGGCCGGACGGTCGGCGAGCAGGGCCAGGTGGGTGAGCGCGTACGCCCACGTCCCCAACACGACCCGCCACGCTCCCGACACGCCGACCAGCCTAGGGCCCGCTGTCACGCCGGCCAGCCCGATCGACGACTCCCAAACGCGCTGACCTGCGGTTTTATGACAGATCCGGGGTGGACGGAGCCTCCGTGGGAGTGGTACGACTTGGGACATCGACGGGCCAACGCCGGCCTGCCGTCACTCCCGGTCACCCACGCGCCGCCCGACCCGTCGGGCGGGCCGCCGAGCCGACCGGGCCAGCGGGAGCGGGCCCTCCCGGCACACCCCCTCACGGCCGGGCGCCCGCCCGGCCCGACGGGCCGCCTCGACGAGGTGGTGGGCCATCACCACCAAGGAGCCGCCGTGCCCCACACCCGCATCCGCCCGCGGCACCAGCCCTTCGAGATCACCGTCATGGTGACCGCCCCCGTCTGCGGGCTCCTCCTGATCGCCCTGGACGTCCGACCGCAGTCGGTGGAGATGGCGATGCCGGGTCCCATCCAGGTGGGGTGGGAGTTCGGCCTCGTCGTCGCCGGCGTCGCCGGGCTGCTCGGCATCTTCTGGCCCGGCCGGCTCTCCACCGCCCTCGGCACCGAGCTCGCCTCGGTGCTGATGCTCGGCACGATCACCGGCATGTACGCCGTCGCCGTGGCGGTGGTCGCCGGGCAGCAGGGGGTCGCCGCGACCTCCTTCGTCGGAGCGGTGTCCATCGGCTCGGGCTGGCGCGCCGCACAGATCGTGCGCGACCTGCGCGCCCTCACCCGGGCCGCCCAGGCGGCCCAGCCCGCCGGACTGGGCGGCGGCGTGGCCTCCACCGGAGGTGGGACGTGAACGTGTCCGCGCCGAGCGCACCGCAGTGGGTGCAGGTCCTGCTCAGCATCCTCGGGGTCCTCGGCGGCGCCGGCGGTCTCGCCGCCATCGCGACCGTCGTGGTGCAGCGTGGCAAGTTCAAGGCGGACGCCGCCGACACCCTCACCGACGCCGCCCTCACGCTGGTGCAGCCGCTGCGCACCCGGGTCGCCGAGCTGGAGGAGACCGCCCTGGTCACCCGGGCGCAACTCGAAGCGACCCGCGAACAGGTGCAGCAGCTCCGGGCCACGGTCTGGGACCTGCGCCGGACGCTGGACCGGTGGCGGGAGGCCATCCTGGCCCAGGACGCGACCCTGCGCCGGGTCCGCGCCATGGTGCAGGACGGCGAGGACGACCGCCACCGACGGTGACGCCCGGCAGGCGAGGACGGCCGCCGGCGACCGCTCCGCGCGGCCTGCCGCCGGCGGCGGCGACGCCCGCCCCGCCCGGCCTGCCGCCAGCGGCGGCGACGCCGGTGGGTGCCGGGCGGGCCCGCACGCGACGGGCGACACGCCGGGCGACGCGCCGGGCAGCGTTTCCCGGCGTCGGCACGGTGGGTAACCACTGGCCGACCCGGCACGGACGGACCGCGACCGGGCGCGAACGGACGGTGGTGGCGATGACCGGCCAGGTGGCGGAGGCCCCGAGCGCGACGGCCGAGGGGACGGATCTGCTCACGGTGGGTGTCGAGGAGGAGTTCCTGCTCGTCGACCCGCACACCGGGGCCGCGGTGCCCGCCGTCGACCTCGTCATGGAGCAGGTGCCGCCCGAGCTGCGCGGCCAGGTGGAGCGGGAGTTCCAGACCAGCCAGATCGAGATCGGCAGCCCGCCCGGCCTGGAACTCTCCTCCATCCGGCACTCCCTCGGGGTGCTGCGTGCCGCGCTCGCCGACGCCGCCGAGCGGGCCGGCGTACGGCTGCTCGCGATCGGCACCGGGCCGGTGGACGGGCCGGTGCCCCCGGTGGTCGACAAGCCGCGCTTCGACCGGATGGTCGAGCGGTTCCGCCTGCTGGTCCCCGGCCCCGGCAACAACGGCATGCACGTACACGTCGGGGTGCCCGACCCGGAGACCGGGGTGCAGGTGCTCAACCACGTCCGGCCCTGGCTGCCGGTGCTGCACGCGGTGACCGTCAACTCCCCGTTCGCCAAGGGCGAGGACACCGGGTACGCGAGCTGGCGGTCGATCGAGTGGGAGCGCTGGCCGTCGGTGGCGCCCACCCCGTTCCTGGAGTCGCACGAGCACTACGAGCGGCTGATCCGGCAGCTCGTCGCCAGCGGCGTGATGCTCGACGAGGGGATGCTCTACTGGTACGCCCGGCTGTCGGCCAGGTACCCGACCGTGGAGATCCGGATCGGCGACGTCTGCCCGTCCGTGGACGACGCGGTGCTCGTCGCCGCGCTGGTCCGGGCCATGGTGGCGACCGCGCTGGACGACATGGCCGCCGGCCGGCCCGCCATCCGCACCGACCACCACCTGCTGGTCGCCGCGCACTGGCGGGCGGCGCACGACGGGCTGGAGGGCGACGGCGTCGACCTCACCGACGGGGAGCTGCGCCCGGCGTGGGAGCTTTTCGACCAGCTCGTCGAGCGGCTGCGCCCGGCGCTGGAGCGGCACGGCGACCTGGACGAGGTGACCGACCTGGTCGGCGGGCTGCGCCGGCACGGCAGCGGGGCGGCCCGACAGCGCGCCGTCCTCGCCCGCGGCGGCACGCTCGTGGACGTGGTCTCCGACGTCGCGCGACAGACCCGCGGGGCGGGTCGTCCGTGACAGGATGGTCCCCGTGGCGCAACGGCTGATCGTCATCGGTGGGGACGCGGCGGGCATGGCGGCGGCGTCCCAGGCGCGCCGCCGCCGCGACCGCGGCGATCTGGAGATCGTCGCGTTCGAGCGCGGGCACTTCACGTCGTACTCGGCCTGCGGCATCCCCTACTGGATCAGCGGGCTGGTGCCCGAGCGGGACGAGCTGATCGCCCGCGACCCGGCGACGTTCCGGGAGAAGTTCGCCATCGACGTCCGGACGCGGCACGAGGTCACCGCCATCGACCTCGACCGGCGCGAGGTGGTCGCGCGGGACCTCGGGGGCGGCGGCGAGGTCCGCGAGCGGTTCGACACCCTGGTGTACGCGACCGGCGCGGTGCCGACGAAGCCGGACTGGGCGCGTACCGACACCGGCGGGGTGTTCGGCGTGCAGACCCTCGACGACGGCGCGGCGCTGCGCGCCTGGCTGGAGTCCCAGCCCCGGCCGCGCCGGGCGGTCGTGGTCGGTGGCGGCTACATCGGCGTGGAGATGGCCGAGGCGCTGATCCAGCGCGGGCTCTCCGTCACGCTGGTGGAGCAGGGCGAGCAGCCGATGTCCACCGTCGACCCGGACATGGCCGAGCTGGTCACGGACGCGATGCGCGCGATCGGCATCACCATCCGCACCGGCCTCGCCGTCACCGGCCTGGAGGAGACCGACGGCCGGGTCTCCGCGGTGGTCACCGCCGAGGGGCCGATCCCCGCCGACCTGGTCGTCCTCGGTCTCGGCGTACGCCCCAACACCGCGCTCGCGGAGGCCGCCGGCCTGCCGCTGGGCGTCACCGGCGGGGTCCGGGTGGACCGCCGCATGCGGGTGCAGGAGGTGCCGGACGTCTGGGCCGCCGGCGACTGCGTGGAGACCGTGCACCGGGTCACCGGGATGCCGGTGCACGTGCCACTGGGCACCCACGCCAACAAGCAGGGCCGGGTGGCCGGCATCAACATCGGCGGCGGGTACGCCACCTTCCTCGGCGTGATCGGCACGGCCGTCACCAAGGTCTGCGACCTGGAGGTGGGGCGCACCGGGCTGCGCGAGCGGGACGCCAGGGCGGCCGGCTTCGAGTTCGTCTCCCTGATCGCGCAGTCCACCAACCGCGCCGGCTACTACCCGGGCTCCCGCCCGATGACGGTGAAGCTGATCGCGGAGAAGCCCAGCGGCCGGCTGCTCGGAGCGCAGATCGTCGGCTGGTCCGAGGCCGCGAAGCGGATCGACACGCTCGCGGTGGCGCTGTGGAACGGTATGACGGTGGACGACATGACCGCCCTCGACCTCGGCTACGCCCCGCCGTACGCCCCGGTCTGGGACCCGGTGCTGATCGCCGCCCGCAAGGCCGTCGACGCCCTGTCCGCCACCGTCCGGTAGTCCGGCCGGTCCTTGTCGGGGGTGGCGGTTACCGTGTGCCCGCTGTCGCCGCGCCGGCCACGTCGGGCCGGTCGCTGACCCCTCGGAGGCCCCCTTGTCGCAGGAGACGACCTACCTCGAACTGTCCGAAGTGGACGGTGGCGCGCACAAGTTCTACGAGGTCGTGGTCGACGACGCCGCGCTGACCGTCCGCTACGGCCGGATCGGCGACCAGGGCCAGGTCAAGACCACGGCATACCCGGACAACGCCCGGGCCCGCGCGGCCGCCGCCAAGAAGATCGGCGAGAAGGTCCGCAAGGGATACGCGCCGGCCGTGCGCGGCGCCCGGCAGAAGCGCGCCGTCTCCCGGCGACAGATCGTCAGCACCCGCTCCACCGCCCGCACCGCCCCGGTGCTCTGGCGCTACGACTCCGGCGCCCCGGCCTTCGGCATCTTCGTCGACGGGCAGACCTGCATGGTCGGCAACGAGCGCGGCGTCATCACCACGCTCGACCACGACGCCCGGGTGCTCGACCAGGTCCGCCTCCCCGACGGGGTGAAGTGCATCGTCGCCGACGACGCCTGGATCTACGCGGGGTGCGACGACGGCAACGTCTACGACCTGTCCGGCAAGGTGCCCCGGGTGGCGTACGCGATCGCCCCCGACATCGACATCTACTGGCTCGACATCCACGACGGGGTGCTGGGCGTCTCCGACGCGGACGGCGGCATCGCCGCCGTCGACCACGAGGACGAGTTCCTCTGGCGCCGGGCGGGGCGCGGCCGGTCGGCCTGGATGGTGCGCTGCGACGCCGACGCGGTCTACCACGGCCACTCGCAGGGGGTGACCGGCTACGACTGGCGCACCGGGCAGGAGCTGTGGCACACCCGCACCGGCTCGGTGCTCTTCGGCTGGCAGGAGCCCGGCGCGGTGTTCGCCGGCACCGGCACCCGGGAGGTGGTGCGGCTGGCGAAGGACGGCCGCACGGAGCGCACCTACCGCTGCGACGCCCCGGTCTTCTCCTGCGCCACGGCCGAGGGCGGCCGGTTCGTCTTCGCCGGTGACAGCCAGTCCTCGATCTACTGCTTCGACGCGGCCGGCAACCGGCTGTGGAAGCTCGGCACCGGCTGCGGCTCGGCCTACTCGATGCAGTACCACGAGGAGCGGCTCTACGTGGTCACCACCGGCGGCTACCTGGCCTGCGTCGACGCCAGCGAGCCGGCGATCCGGGCGGCGGAGGCCGGCAGCGTGCCGGAGGTGGTCGACGTCAAGGCCCCGCCCCGGCTGCCGGAGCCGGCGGCGTGGACGACGGTCGAGGTGACCAGCGACGTCGACGGCGGCGTGGTGGTGCAGTGCGTCGAGGACCGCGGCCGGCTGCGCGTGCACGTGCTCTCCCCCGGCTACCGTCCGGACTGGTCGGTGCAGTTCCCCAAGGGCATCCGCGAGCCGGGCGCGCGCTACCTGGTCACCCAGGTCCGCGAATCCGGCCGGGGCGGCTTCTACCGGGCGTACGGCGACATCCGCCGGCTGCGCTGAGATGCTCCGGTCCGGGGGCGGTGCGGGACCGCCCCCGGACCGGTCACCGGCAGGTCCAGCGCACCGTCCAGCCCTTGTTGTTCAGGACGGTACGCCAGCTGTCCAACCCCGACTGTTCACGGCTCCGGTGGTCACGTCGGCCTCCGTGGGGTTCCCTGTTCCAGACGGCCCCGGCCCGGAAACGGTTGTACGCGACACGCCGGCGTGGCCGAGGATGACCGGATGGCCGTGGACCTGGAGATCCCCGACGGGCTGCGCTGGACCGAGGAGGTCGAGGCGGGCCGGGCGTGGCGGGCGGTGCTGCCGGCCCGGCTGGCGGAGTGCGTCGAACGCTGGCAGCTGCGGGTGGGACGCCCCTTCCCGTACGCCTTCGCGTCACTGGCCCTGCCGGCCGCGCTGCCCGACGGCACGCCGGCGGTGCTCAAGCTCCAGTACCCGGACCCGGACAGCGTGCACGAGGCGACGGCGCTTCGACACTGGGCCGGGGCGGGGGCGGCCCGGCTGCTCGCGCACGACCCGGAGCGGCGGGCGCTGCTGGTGGAGCGGTGTGTGCCCGGCACTCCGCTGCACGAGCTGCCCGCGGACGCGGCGCTGGACGTGGCGGTCGGGCTGTTGCCCCGGCTGTGGCGACCGGCCGGCCCGCCGTTCACCCCGCTCGCCGAGGAGGCCGCCGGGTGGTGCGAGCGGCTGCCGGTGAACTGGGAACGGGCCGGCCGGCCGTACGAGCGGCGGCTGCTCGACGCGGCGCTCGGGCTCCTCGGCGACCTCGTCGGCAGCCAGGGTGAGCAGGTGCTGGTCAACCAGGACCTGCACGCCGGCAACGTGCTGCGGGCCACCCGGGAGCCGTGGCTGGTGATCGACCCGAAGCCGCTGACCGGCGAGCGGGAGTTCGGCGTCGTGCCGCTGGTGCGCGGGGCGGAGCTGGGGCACTCGCCGGACGCCGTCCGGCACCGGCTGGACCGGCTGAGCGCGGAACTGGGGCTGGACCGGGAGCGGGTGCGGAGCTGGACGGTCGGGCAGACGCTGGCCTGGAGCATCGGCGAGGGGCAGGTCTTCCCCCGGCAGGTCGAGGTGGTCCGCTGGCTGCTCGATTCAGGGTGAGCGCGTCGGGCGTCAGGCCGGTTGGCAGGTGGGGCACCAGTAGAGGTTGCGGCCGGCCAGCTCGCCCCGGCCCACCGGCGTGCCGCAGACGTGGCAGGGCGCGCCGGGGCGGCGGTAGACGTACACCTCGCCGCCGTGCCGGTCGACGCGGGCGGCGCGGCCCATCGCCTCGGGCAGGTGCGCGTCGCGGACGGTGTCGATCCGGCCGCGCGTGACGGCGAGCCGCATCAGCGTCACCAGGTCGGCCCAGAGTGCGTCCCAGCCGGCGCGGGGCAGCCGCCGCCCCGGCAGCGTCGGCGGCAGCCCGGCCCGGAACAACGCCTCGGTGACGAAGATCAGCCCGGTGCCGGCCACCACCGACTGGTCCAGCAGCAGCGCGGCCAGCGGCGTGGGGCTGCGGGAGATCCGGGCGTACGCCCGGTCGGGGTCGGCGTCGGCGCGCAACGGGTCGGGGCCGAGCCGGCCGCGCAGCGCCGCCACCTCGGGTGGGGTGAGCAGTTCGCAGGCGGCCGGGCCGCGCAGGTCGAGCCAGTGCCGGTCGCTGGTCAGCCGCAGCCGCACCTGGCCGACCGGCTCCGGCGGGTCCCCCGCGCCGTCGGTGAACTTGCCGTAGAGCCCGAGATGGACGTGCAGCGTCAGCTCGCCGGCGTGGTGGTGCAGCAGGTGCTTGCCGTACGCCTCGGTGGCCTCCAGCACCGTGCCGCTGAGCCGGGCCGCGCCCTCGGCGAAGCGGCCCTGCGGGCTGGCGGCGTGCAGCTTGTCGCCGGCGAACAGCTCGGCGTGCCGCGCGGCGAGTCGGTGGATGGTGTGTCCCTCAGGCACGACGGCAACGGTAGCCGGGACGGGGCCGGCGCCGACGCGGCCGGGTGTCGCGGAGGTCGCGGCTGGGTACCTCGGGTTCGTTACCGCGCGGGCGCCACCCGCTCCATCGGCCGCCGCGCATTCATCAGGAGGTGTGTTGTGGTCAAGATTCCTTCCCTGTCGCGCCGGACGGAGCCGGCACCGACGGACGACGACGCGGGCGGCCGGGACCGGGCCGAGGACACGGGCCGGGCCGACCGCCCGGTGGTGACCGACCGGGACAGCGACCAGGCGACGTACCGCAGCGGCGCCGCGACCGGAGCCGACGGTCGGGCGACCGGAGCCGACGGTCGGGGCGGCGACGCCGAGCGGCGGGCGGCCGAGCGCGCCGCCGTCGCGCGGGCGGCCACCGCCCGGCCGGCCGACGACGACACCCGGCGCAACCCCCGGATCACCGACGCGGACCCGGCCCTCGAACGGACCGTCGACGGCCGGACGGTCGACCTGGACCGGGACGCGGCGGCGGCGCGGGTCGCCGGGACGGACCGGGACCGCCCGGTGGACCACCCCGTCGACCGGGACGGCGACGGCGTCGCCGACCGCGCCCCGGAGCGGTCGGTGGTCGCCGGCCCGAAGCCCCGGGCCAGCCTGCTCGCCACGCTCGGCCTGGTCGTCGGCGTCGCCGGTGCCCTCTTCGTGCTCACCGGCACCCTCGCCGGGTACGGCATCGGGCTCGGTGCGGTCGGCGCGGTCCTCGCCGTGCTGGGTCTCGTGGCCACCCGGCGCCGGCACATCGCGGGCAAGACCGACGCCCTGCTGGGCATCGCGTTCGGCCTCGGCGCGGTGGTGCTGGGCGTGCTCGCGATGACCGGCCAGTTCGACTGGCCGACCACCGACGGCGACTGGGTGGGGCGCCTGCGGGAGTGGCTCGACTCACAGTTTGCGGACCGCTTCTAGCGGGCACTGTCGGGCTCGCCGGCGGTGCGCCGGCAGTGCCGGTGGTTCATGGTTCATCGGCGACGCCCGACCAGCCTGGTGGTTCACCAGCCGGGCACATCCTTTCGGGGGCGGCGGTTCGCCGCCCCCGAAGTGCGTCCGGGGCCGGTTGGACCGGCGGCGCGCTGCTTCGCTCCGTCGCAGGGCTGATCGGGCGAGCGGTCCACGCCGGCCCGGACCACGGCCGTCTCCGCCAGGACGCAACGATTCGACGGCTGCACGGTCTCATACGCAACGATCGTCCGCCCCACGCAACCATCACCGGTGGATCCTGTCGGCCCGGCCCGCATAGCGTTGACGGACGGCGCCAGCCCCGTGGGTCGAAGATGGCCGGGGCGCGCCCGACCCCCTGGGAGCAGGACAATGACGATGGACGCCACCAGCCAGCGCTTCCTGATGTGCCGGCCGACGTACTTCGCCGTCGACTACGCGATCAACCCGTGGATGGACCCGACGGCCCCGGTCGACGCCGACCTCGCCGTCCGGCAGTGGGAGCAGCTGCGCCAGATCTACCGGGACCTGGGCCACACCGTCGAGGAGATCACTCCGGTGCCCGGGCTGCCCGACATGGTCTTCGCCGCCAACGGCGGCACGGTGATCGACGGCAGGGCGATGGCCGTGCAGTTCCGCGACCCGCAGCGCGCCGACGAGGCCCCCGCGTACCGCGCCTGGTTCGAGGCCGCCGGCTTCGAGATGCACGACCCGAAGCACGTCAACGAGGGCGAGGGCGACATCCTGCTGGCCGGCGACTTCCTGCTGGCCGGCACCGGCTTCCGCACCGCGCACGCCTCGCACGCGCAGCTCCAGGAGGTCTTCGGCTACCCGGTGGTCACCATGCAGCTGGTCGACCCGCGCTTCTACCACCTGGACACCGCGCTCACCGTGCTCGACGAGCGGACCGTGGCCTACCTGCCGGAGGCGTTCTCGCCCGGCAGCCGGGCCGTGCTGCGCCGGCTCTTCCCGGACGCGGTGCACGCCACCCTGGCCGACGCCGAGGTCTTCGGGCTGAACGCGGTCAGCGACGGCCGGCACGTGGTGCTGCCCGCGCAGGCCACCGGCCTGGCCGCGAAGCTGCGCGACCGGGGCTACGAGACCATCGGCGTCGACCTGTCCGAGCTGCGGAAGGCCGGCGGCGGGCCGAAGTGCTGCACGTTGCGACTCCGTCAGGGAAAGGCGAGCAAGTGATCGAGGACATGCTGCGGACGCCGGAGGCGGTCCGCGACGCGGAGCGGTGGACCGCGCACAACTACCACCCGCTGCCGGTGGTCATCTCCTCCGCCGAGGGCGCCTGGCTGACCGACGTGGACGGCCGCCGCTACCTCGACTGCCTGGCCGGCTACTCCGCGCTGAACTTCGGGCACCGGCACCCGCAGCTCGTCGCGGCCGCGCACGCGCAGCTCGACAAGCTGACCCTCACCAGCCGGGCGTTCATCCACGACCAGTTCGCCGACTTCTGCCGGGAGCTGGCCGAGCTCTGCGGCAAGGACCTCGTGCTGCCGATGAACACCGGCGCCGAGGCGGTGGAGACCGGCATCAAGGTGGCCCGCAAGTGGGGCTACCAGGTCAAGGGCGTGACGCCGGGCGAGGCCAACATCGTGGTCGCCGAGGGGAACTTCCACGGCCGCACGACCACCATCGTCAGCTTCTCCACCGACGAGGACGCCCGCGCCGACTTCGGGCCGTACACCCCGGGCTTCACGGTCGTGCCCTACGGCGACCTGGACGCGCTGACCGCCGCCATCGACGAGAACACCGTCGCGGTGCTGCTCGAGCCCATCCAGGGCGAGCAGGGCGTCGTCGTGCCGCCGGAGGGCTACCTGCCGGGCGTACGCCGGGTCTGCACCGAGCGGAACGTGCTCTTCGTCGCCGACGAGATCCAGTCCGGCCTCGGCCGCACCGGCGCCACCTTCGCCTGCGAGCACGAGGGCGTCGTACCGGACATGTACCTGCTCGGCAAGGCGCTGGGCGGCGGCATCGTGCCGGTCTCCGCGGTGGCCGCGAACTCCGACGTGCTGGGTGTGCTGAAGCCGGGCCAGCACGGCTCGACCTTCGGCGGCAACCCGCTGGCCTGCGCGGTCGCCACCGAGGTGGTCCGGCTGCTGGCCACCGGCGAGTTCCAGCGCCGCTCGACCGAGCTGGGCGCCCGGCTGCACGCCGGCCTCCAGTCGCTGGTCGGCAGGGGCCTGGTCGCCGTACGGGGCCGCGGACTGTGGGCGGGGCTGGACATCGACCCGGCGCTGATGAGCGGCCGGGAGGCGTGTGAGCGGCTCGCCGAGCGCGGCGTGCTGGCCAAGGACACCCACGGCTCCACCATCCGGCTCGCCCCGCCGCTGGTGATCACCGAGGAGGAGATCGACCACGCGGTGGCCCAGCTCGCCGCCGTGCTGGCCGGCTGACCCCGTACGACAGCGGCGGGCGTCGGGACCACGGTCCCGGCGCCCGCCGTCGTTTCCCCGACAGTCAGCGGGGCAGGCGCATCGCCATCGTGGGGGCCTCGGCCATCACCGAGTTCGGCGTGTACGGCGCGCCGGCGGGAAGCTCGCCGGGCCGGCCGATCTGCACCCCGGGGTAGAGCTCGACCATGTCGCCCTCGGCCACCACCCGCGACTGCTTCGGCGCCAGCGGGACGCGGTCGCTCTCCGCCATCGACCCGCCCGGCCGGATGCCGGAGCCGTTGGTGCTCACGTCGGTCACGATCACCTCGCCGACCCGCAGCTCGAACCGGAGGTGGCTGCGGCTGATCCACCGGCGCGCCTCGTCGTTGAGCCACTGGCCGAGCACGATCCCGCCGGCCTGGTCGGGCGCCCGGCCGACCAGCGCCGGCTGGTCCTCGGTGAGCACGAAGCGGCGCCGGATCAGCCCGCCGACGCGGACGGCCAGGACCTCGCTGCGCGGTCGCGGACCGGCGTCGCCGAGCCGGACGCCGTGCCGCGGGCAGGTGGGCGCGCCACCGCGCAGGGAGGGCGGAGGCTGGGCGGCGGGGCTGCGCTCCACCCGGGCCAGGTCGGCGAAGGACCCGCCGCCCCCGCCGCCGAAGAGCGCGCAGCCCGGCTCCGGGCAGCGCCACTGCCGGGAGAGCAGCTTCACGCCGGCCGGCGACCGGTCGCCGGCGACCGGGGTGTGCCCGCCGCCGACGTGGGCGACGAAGGCCGGCCCGCCGGCGCCCGGCACCGGGGCGAGCACACGGCCGGGCTGCTCGACCAGCCACGGGTAGCGCCCGCGCAGGCCGTCCGTCCGCACCCGGGTGAGCACCGGCAGCCCGAGCAGGTCGGCCACCTCCAGCATCCGGTCGCCCGGGTTGTCGAGCACCTCGACCAGCCCGTCGTCGGCCCACCGGCGGACCACCATCCGCTCGTTGGAGGTGAGGTCGGCGTCGGAGAGCAGCGCCCGGTGGACGACCGCGTAGACGGGGACGCTGTCCTCCTCCAGCTCCCGGGCGAGGGCGTCGATCACCATGCCGAGGCGGAGCAGGCTGGCCGGCCGGCCGCCGTCGAGGTCCTGGTAGCGGATCACCTCGGCCAGGTCGAGGACGGCCCGGGCCAGCGACGGGTCGGTGCAGACCCGCCCCTCGATGGCGTCGAGCACCTTGCTGATCTCGAATCTCATCGGACGCTCCCCACGATCTCGTCGATCCGCCGGGCCAGTTCCAGATCACGCCGGGTTACCCCGCGCGCCGAGTGCGTCACGCAGCGGAACGTCAGGGTGCGCCAGCGGATGTCGATGTCGGGGTGGTGGTCCAGCTCCTCCGCCGTCACGGCGACCCGGTCGACGACCGCGATGGCCTCCGGGAAACTGGCCAGCTCCACGGTGCGGGTGATCCCGGTCGGGTCTCCCGACCAGCCCGCCAGCCCGCCCAGCTCGTCTCGCACCGCCTCGGCGGTGAGCACGTCTGCCATGGGGAGACCCTACCGGGAGGGGTCGGAACGACGCCGACCAGCGGCGGGAGGTGTGTCCCACCCGGCAGGCGGCGGGGCGGGACATAGATCCACGGCTGTGGGTGGCGGACGTTAGGCTGACCGGCGGCCCGGCCGGGCCGCGACCGGCGTCGCCCCCGGCCCACCCTGCCAGAGGAGATTCTCAGCATGAACACTCGACGGCTGGCGACCACGGGGGTCGCTATCGTCGCCGCGCTCAGCCTCGGTCTCACCGGGTGCGGCACGAAGACGGACGCGGACGCTCCGGCCGGCAACGGCACCGGCGCGGCACCCGCCAGCTCGGCCCCGGCGGACGCCCGTGCCGAGCTGACCGCCGCCGCGCAGAAGCTCAACCAGCAGAGCGTCCGGATGGAACTGAAGTCGGCGGTCGTCAACGGCAGCGGCGTGATGGACCCGGCCACCAAGACCGGCGACATGACGATGAAGCTGGGCGCGGAGGGCACCTTCCGGATCCTGCTGCTCGGCGACGACGCCTACCTGAAGATCACCGGTATGCAGGGGATGCCGAAGAAGTGGCTGCACATGGACACCACCAAGCTCGGTAAGAGCGGCCAGTTCAACCTGATGCCCGAGGGCGACCCGGGCGGCGCGAAGCAGATGATCGAGAGCGTGGTGGACGTCGAGAAGACGGGCACCGGCAGCTACGCCGGCACCCTCGACTACACCCGCACGAAGGCCGACGACCCGTCCATCAAGGCCCTCGGCGAGAAGGCCAAGGCCGTCCCGTTCACCGCCAAGGTGGACGACCAGGGCCGGCTCGTCGAGTTCGCCATCGACACCAGCGTGCTGCACGAGTCGCTGGGCATGATGACCACCACCTACTCGGACTTCGGCGCCCCGGTCACCGTGAAGAAGCCCGCCGCGAGCGACACGCAGGAGGCCCCGCAGGAGCTGATCGAGTCCATGGGCTCCTGAACCCGACCGTACGGAGGCGGGGGCGGCGCCGGTCGGCGCCGCCCCCGCCGCGCGTCTCAGCCGCGCAGCGGCCGGCCCACCTCGTGCAGGTGCGCGAGCGCCTGGCGGTACGACTCCACCAGCCCCGTCTCGGCGTACGGGATGCCCCGCTCGACGCAGTACGCGCGCACGATCGGCTGGGCCCGGCGCAGGTTCGCCCGCGGCATGTTCGGGAACAGGTGGTGCTCGATCTGGTAGTTGAGCCCGCCGAGCGCGACGTCGACGAACCGGCCGCCCCGGACGTTGCGGGAGGTCAGCACCTGCTTGCGCAGGAAGTCGAGCTCGTCGTCGGCGGTCGGCATCGGCATCCCCTTGTGGTTGGGGGCGAACGAGCAGCCCATGTAGAGGCCCCAGAGTCCCTGGTGGACGGCGACGAACAGCAGCGCCTTGCCCGGGGACATCGCCAGCAGCAGCCCGCCGAGGTAGCCCACCGCGTGCAGGCCCAGCAGCAGCGCCTCCACCCTCCGGCGCCGCATCGGGGTGCGGAACCCGCCGTCCGGCTCCCGCCCGACGACCGCCTGCACGCTCGCCACGTGCAGGGCGAGCCCTTCCAGCAGCAGCATCGGGAAGAACAGCCACGCCTGCCGGCGGGCGAGCCAGCGGTTGACGCCGCGCGTCGCGGCGGCCTGCTCGTACGTCCAGACCAGCGCGCCCGCCCCGACGTCCGGGTCCTCGTCCTCGTGGTTCGGGTTGGCGTGGTGCCGGTTGTGCTTGTCGACCCACCAGCCGTAGCTGAGCCCCACCGCCAGGTTGCCGGTGAGCAGGCCCACCGCCTCGCTCGGCCCGCGCCGGCGGAACATCTGCCGGTGGCCGGCGTCGTGGCCGAGGAACGCGACCTGCGTGGTGGCGACGGCCAGGAACACGGCGACCAGGAGCTGCGCCCACGAGTCCCCGACCAGCCCGACCGCGACCCAGCCCGCCGCGAAGACGCCCAGGGTGAGCACGATCCGCGTCACGTACCGGCCCGGGCGCCGCTCCAGCAGCCCCGCCCCGCTGATCCGCCGGGACAACTGTGAGTAGTCACTGCCCCGCCGTACCGGCGGGTCCGCCACCGCTGCGAGCACCATTGCGGCTCCCGTTCTCTCGATCCGGGTACCGCGCCGGCCGGCGCGCCCCTGCCGTCCAGTCTCCCGAGCACGGTTGCGCTGAGTAACCCTGTCCACCCCCCGAGCGGGGGTAGGGCAGGCCCTACCCCCACGCACCCCGGCGGTCAGCCCATCCGGCCGACGGCGGCCCGGAGCCGGGCCAGGTCCCGTCGCCGTCGCTCGTACGTGGCGGCGAGGCCGATCAGCGCGAACCCGCCGACGGCCAGGAAGATCCACCGGGGCAGCAGGTCCCACCCGCGGACCAGCTCGTGCAGCGCGAGCAGCGCCAGGGTGACCCCGCCGAGCAGCACCGGCGCCTGCCAGCGACGGGTCGCCCCGGCGAGCACCGTGCCGAGCGCGGCGGCCCCCAGCAGCAGCCGCCGCCACGGCTGGGGATCCGGCGCCACCAGCACCGACACCAGGCTCGGCAGCAGCGCGGCCGCGAGCCCCGGGCCCAGCGCCAGCCAGCTGGTCAGCCCGGGCCGGGTGCGCAGCGCCGCCACGCCCGCCCCGAGGGCCAGCGCCGCCGCCGGCACCGTGTACGCCTCCAGGACCGCCACTCCCCCGGCGGCCAGCAGCAGCCAGCCGCCGAGCAGCTCGCTGCCCCCGGCGATGCCCGCGAACGACCAGCGGCGGCCCGCCGGCTCGCCCGGGCGCAACACCCGCAGCGCGACGGCGGCGCCCCACAGCACGCAGACCGCCGCCGCGTGCCGGAGCGCCCCGACCGCGAGCAGCAGCGCGACCAGCGCCACCGCCTGGGCGGCCGCGTCCAGCACCGCCGCCGGGGCGGACCCTCGGCGGGCCGGGGCGGCCCCGACCTGCGCCCGGTGGCCGCCGAGCAGCGCGGCGGCGGCCAGCGTGAGCACCGCGACGGCGAGCACGCTGAACGCGGCCGTCCGCAGCGGCAGCCCGCCGGCCAGCGGTGCGGTGACCGCGAAACCGGTCGCGGCGGCGACCGCGACCAGGCGACCGACGAGCCGGGCGTCGTCCCGGCGGGCGGCCACGCCGACCACGGTCGCCGCCACCACCAGCACGCCCAGGCCGGCGAGCGTGCCCGCCCTGGTGGCCAACAGCCCGAGCAGCCCGGAGGCGGTCAACGCCAGCCCCACCGGCACCCCGACCGGGGCGAGCAGCGGGCGCGGCGCGGCCAGCGCGGCGACCAGCACCGCGACCACCCCGACGGCCAGCGTGGCGGCCGGCACCACCGGCCACGGCACGCCGGCGGCGACCAGCAGCACCGGCAGGGCGGTCGCCGCGAACGGCAGCGCGACGAGCGCGGCCCGCCACCACCCGCCGCGCGCCGACGCTCCGCCGCCGGCCCCGACGGCGCCTGGCATGCCGGCACCGGACCCGAACGCACCCGGCGTGCCGGCACCGCCCCCGACGCCGCCGGACCTGCCGGCACCGGGCCGGACCGCGCCCGGGACAGCTCGATCGGGCCCCGCCGCCAGCAGCGCGGCCACCGCCAGCGCGGCCAGCGCCACGCCGACCGGGAACGCCTCCGGGACGGGCTCGACCGCAGGCGCCCCGGACCAGGGCGACACCCCGCCGTACGGGGCGAGGAGCACCGTCAACGCCACCGGCGCGGCGGCGGCGAGGGAGATCACCAGCAGCCCGGCGCCGGCCACCCGCAGGACGGTGTCGGAGCGCGCCGCACCGCTCAGCGTCGCCAGCAGGACCGCCACGGCGGCGTAGAGGGCCACCGATTCGTCGGCCGGTACGATCACCGGCGCCAACCCGACCGGCGCGACCGCCACGGCGAGCCCGACGGAGGCGTACGTCCGCAGGTCGGGCCAGTGCCGGCGGACCGCGAGCAGCCCGACCGGCAGCACCGCGACGGCGGCCAGCGCCGCCCGCGCCTGCCACCAGGCCGGCGCGCCGGCCGCGATCAGGGCGACGGCCGCGACGGCCGGCACCGCGGGCGACGCGACGGCCAGGGACACCCCGGCGATCCCGCGTTGGACGGCCGTGCCGCGCCGCCCGGCGGCGGCCACGGCGAGCCCGGCGGCCAGGACCACCGCGAGTGCCGCCCCCACCCCGCCGGGGGCGGCGAGCCCCACCAGCAGCCCGTGCCCGAGCAGGAGGGCTCCGGACGCCGCCGCCGTCACCGTCGTCCCGGACCGGGCGCCGGGCCGCCCCACCCCGACGGCCAGCAGGCCCACCCCCGCAGCCAGGTCCAGGGCCACCACGGCGGGCCACGGCGACGGCCAGCCGGCGGGCACGGCGAGCACGGTGGCCGCCACGGCGAACGCGGCCAGCGCCGGCCGGGCGGCCCGGGGCAGCAGCAGCCCCACGGCCGCCAGGGTCAGCGCGATCACCACCGGCAACTGCCAACCCCGGGCGATGTCCGGCCCGGCGGCGGCACCGTGCCACGGCGGCAGCGACCGACCGACCGCACCGCCGGCGAGCACCACGGCCCCCAGCACGGCGAGCTGGGCGGTCCCCCCGGCCACCAGCAGCGCGCCGACCCGGGGACCGGTCCGCCAGCCGGCGGGCAGCAGCCGCACCGCGCCGGCCAGCGCCACCACGACCAGCGCCGTGAGCACCGGTGCCGTCCCCAGCTCCGCGACGGGGCGGACGACCGCCCCGGCCAGCACCGGCACCAGCAGCCCGGCGGCGACGGCGCGGAACACCCGACCGCCGGTGAGCACCGCCGCGCCGAGCAACGTCAGTGCCACCAGCAGCAGCGGGCCCCCGGCCAGCAGCGGGGTGCCGGCGGCCCGGCCGAGGGCCAGCGGCACCAGCGCGCAGCTCGCGGCCACGGCCAGCGCGCCGGCGTACCCGATCCAGGCGACGACGCGCCCGGCGATGACCACCGGACGCTCCCCCGATCCGCCCACCGCACCGGGTGGCGCGACCGTCGGCCCCGGCACCGCCACCGCCGGCGTGGGTGCCCCGGTCCCGGGGGACGCGACCGTCGGTGGCCCGCCGGCCGGGGTCGCGGCGCCGCCCGCCGGGCCCCGAGGCCGCAGCGCGACCAGCACCGCCAGGTCGAGCAGCGCCACCCCGACGAAGACCACCGCCCAGCCGGCGGCGTCCGGCCGGGCCCCGACGGCGAGCAGGGGCAGCACCGGATGCGCGGTCACCAGAGCCGCGAACCACGGCACGGTCAGCCCGCTGAGCCGGGCGTAGCCGGCCGCGACCGCCGCGCCGGCCCCCCCGACCAGCGCGGCGTAGCGGGTGCCGGGCCAGCCGGCCACCCCGAACAGGTCCACCGTCCAGGCGGCGTACCCGTCGAGGAGCACCAGCAGCAGCCCCACCGCGGCGAAGGTCTCCGCCGTGCCGCGCAGCCCCCGCCGCACCGCCACCAGCGGCGCGGCCAGGGCGAGCGCGGTGAACGCGGCCAGGATCAGGGCCCGGCCGGCGACCCCGACCGCCGCCCAGGCGACCGCCGTGAAGACCACCGCCGCGGTGCCCAGCAGCAGTCCGCCGAGGACGAAGAGCAGGCTCTGGACCGTCCGGGTCGAGGTCTCCGCCCCGCCCACGGCGGCCGGCGCGGGAACCGGCGCGACCGGCCCCCCGGCGGGCCACGCCGGCGCCGGGCGGGCCGGCGCGAACGCCGGGACGGCGGCGGGAACCGGACGCGCGGCGGGGCCGGGGAACTCCGCCCGGATCGCGGCGGCCAGCTCCGCCCGGCGCCGCCGGCTCGCCGCCAGCCGGTCGGCGAGCCCCTGGTACGCCGCGCGGGCCCGCTCGACCTCGCCGCCGAGTGCGACGATCTCCCGGTCGAGCCGGATCACCTCGGCGGCGGCCGGGTACGGCGGTCGCCCGCAGCCGGAGCAGCCGGAGCCGAGGGAGGCCGGCGCGCCGCAGGCGGGACAGGGGTAACCGGTGTTGTGCACCCGGCCATTGTCGGCCGGCTCCCGTCACGGCTCCAGAGTGCGCGTACTCAGGGGCGGGTGTGCTCGTGCACCCAGGCGGCGTACGCGGGGTCGCCGCTGTCCACCCGGGTCACCAGGATCTCCGGCACCTCGTACGGATGGCTGGCGCGGATCTGCTCCACCAGCGCGGCGGCCCGGTCCGGCGCGGTCTTGAACTGCACCGACCACTCGGTGCTGGTCTCCACCCCGGAACGCCACCAGTAGGTGCTGTCCACCTGGCCGCCCACCTGCGCGCAGGCCGCCAGCCGTCCGGCGACGGCCGCGGCCGCCAGTACGTCGGCGACCGACCGCGCGTCCACCACCGTCGTCACCACGCAGATCTGGTCCACCAGCGCACCCTACGCGGCGCCGTCCCGATTGGCCGCGATCCACTCGTCGATCCGCGCCCACCAGTCGAAGAGCCAGTCGATCCGCTCCTGCCGGCCGGTCGGCACCTCCTCGGGCGGCACCGACCAGAAGCGCATGACGATCCGCTTGTCCATCGGCAGTTCCCGCCACACGTCAGCCACGGTGAGCATCCGGTCCAGGCCGGTGTGCGCCACGAAGATCACCCCGGCGTCGGGGGCGGCGTCCAGGGCCGCGAGCAGCCCGCCGGGCTGCGGGGCGAGCACGTGCCGCATCCGTTCCGCGCGCAGCGCCATGCGCTCCAGACCCAGCGCGCGCAGCCGCGCGATGGCCCGCAGCCGGCGGCGCGGGGTGAAGTTGCCGCCCTCCGGGAAGATCACGAAGGCGTCGTCGTCGTCCAGGCCCTCCGCCAGGTGCCCGATCTGCTCGGTCACCGAACCCCGCCCGTCCGGGCCGGGCGCGAGGAAGCGGTTGGGCAGCCGGTTGAGCAGCACGTCGATCGCCGGATCCCACTGGAGGCTGTCCTTGAGCACGATCCGCGGCTCCCGGTTGAACCAGTTCACCAGGGCGTGGATCAGGATGAACGAGTCGCCGGGGCCGGCATGCCGGCAGAGCACCAGTTCCGGCCGGCCGGGCAGGGCCGTGTCGGGGTCGGTGCCCACCACGTCGATGCTCAGGTGCAGCGTCCAGCGGGCCTGCCAGAAGAGCACCCGCAGGAACCAGCCGGCGAGCACGTAGTGCGCCCGCTGGAAGGCCGGCGAGCGGGCCCGCCAGCCGAAGCCGGAGGCGACCCAGAGCCCGAAGAGCGCGAGCAGCGCCGCCGCGTCCCAGACCAGGTAGACGCAGCCGATCCAGAGCAGTCGCAGCGGCCGGAGCCGGCCCGGGACCAGCGGCGAGGCGGCCGCCGCGAGCAGCGCCCAGACCGGCAGGGTGGTCACCACCAGGAAGGCGAGCAGCACCACGCCGGGGGCCAGGAGCACCCGGCGCAGCCACCGCGGCGGCAGGGGCATCAGCGCTGCACCTGGGTGGCCAGGTAGTGCCGCGAGGCCGTGTAGGCCCGGCTGATCCGCCGCCCCACCGCCGCCATGTCCCGGTACGCCCACGGCGTGTCGTCGCGCGGGTTCAACCCGCCGGTGGGCAGCACGTGCACCTCCACCCCGTCGGGCAGGGCCGCCATCTCCCGGGCGAACCGGTGGCGCCGGGCGATCTCGAACGCGACCTGGGCGATCTCCCAGGGTCGCCGGGGCGGGCTCAGCTCCCGCTCGATCCGCCCCACCTGGAGTACGAAGATCCGCCCGGCGCCGGCGGCGACGGCCTCGCCGATCGGGATGGAGTTGACGATCCCGCCGTCGACGTAGTGCTGGTCGCCGATCTGGGCGGGCGGCAGCAGCCCCGGCACCGAGGCGGAGGCCAGCACGGCCGGCACCAGCGGACCGCTGTCGAACCAGTGCTCGGCGGCCCGCTCGATGTTCGCGGCGCAGCAGCGGAACGGCACCCGGAGGTCGGCGAAGGTGGTCTCCGCGCCCAGCTCGCTCTCCAGCAGCTTGCGCAGCGGGCGGGGCGAGTGCAGGTGGGTCCGGGCGGCGAACCGGCGCAGTTGCCGGGCCACCGAGTCGCCGTACACCTCGCTCGCCTCGGGCGAGGCCCAGAGCCGGACCAGCCGGTCGGTGACCGCCTCGGACGGTTCGGCGGCGACCAGGGCGCCGTTGACCGCCCCGATCGACGTGCCGAGCACCATGTCGGGCCGGATCCCGGCCCGGAACAGGGCCCGCAGCATGCCCACCTCGACCGCGCCGAGGACTCCCCCGCCCCCGAGCACGAACGCCACCGGTCCCCGCGCCATGGCCTCATCCTGGCACGGGCCGGAAAGCGGCCGCCGGGTGCCGGTGCCGGCCGGCCCCGGCGCGCCGGACGGCGCGGCCTGAGCGGGCCGCCGGAGAGGCCGGTCAGGTACGGCCGACCGGGGTCAACGCCCGGCCACCCGGGCCGGCTCCCGGACCCCGGCGGACCGGGCCGCGTCGGCGATGAAGCGGCGGTACACGTGCTCGTATCCGGCGGCCATCTGGGCGGTGGAGAAGTTCTGCGCCACGTGCGCGACGCAGTCCGCCGGGTCGAGGCCGGGCACGGCACGCAGCGCGCCGGGCAGGTCGTCCACGCCCTCGCAGATCAGGCCCGTCACCCCGGGCCGGACGAGTTCCGGCACGGCCCCCCGGTTCAGGGCCACCACCGGGGTGCCCGTTGCCATGGCCTCCACCATCACCATGCCGAACGGCTCCTCCCACTGGATCGGCATGATCAGGCACCGGGCCTCGACCAGCAGCCGCAGCGCCTCCGCCCGGTCGGCGTCGAGCACCACGTGGACGTCCTCGCCGAGCAGGGGCCGGACCGCCTCGTCGAAGTAGCGGCGTTCGGGCGGCTCGTTGCACTTGCCGGCGAGCACCAGCGGCAGGCCGGCCACCCGGCACGCCCGGATGGCGACGTCCGGGCCCTTGTCGGGGCTGAACCGGGCCAGCCAGAGCACCGGGCCGTGGCTGGGCGCGGTCTTGTGCGGGATGCCCTGGACGTCCATCGCGTTGTGCACCGTGCCGACCCAGGGCAGTCGCGGGTTGAGCCGGCGCTGGGCGTGGGAGATGGCGACCAGCCCGACGCCCGGGTCGGTGTCGCTGAGCACGGTGCCGTACTCGCCCACGGGGTTGCCGTGCACGGTGGCCACGGTGGGGACCGCCCGGCGGCCGGCGACCAGCGGGCCGATCGTGGTGTGGTCGTGGACGACGTCGAAGTCGGCCGCGTCGACGAGGTGGTTGACCCGGGCCAGGTGGGCCAGCTCGGGCAGCGCCTCGCCGAGCCGCTCGTACTGCAGTTCCGGCACGGTGGAGACGAAGTCGGCGGGGGTGCCGTGCTCCTGGCCCGCCCCGAACACGGTCACCGCGTGTCCCCGCTCGTTCAACGCCTCCACCAGGCCGGTCACCACCTGTTCCAGCCCGCCGTAGCCGGGCGGGGGCATCGACAGCCACGGCGGCACCACCATCGCGATCCGCAACGGCCGTTCCGCCGCCCGGTCGGTCGGCAGGTGGTTCACGGCCACGAGTCCTCCCCGTCGGTCGATGGTGCAGGTGGGCAGCCGGCGTCGATGTGCGCTCCGGCCGGTCACCCCACACGGCGGGATCGATGGCGGTTTCCCGGTGACGGCACGGCTAAACCGGACAAGCCGGGCGTTCACCCGCCCACGAGGAGCCGGTCCCGCACCGCCCGCACTCCGGCGGCGGACCAGGCCAGCCGCTCCGCCTCGTCCCGTTCCCACCAGGAACGGACCACGCCCCCGAGGATCACCGTGTCCCCCTCCAGCTCGACGGTCACCCGTTCGGTGCCGATCCCCCGCAGCAGCGCCCGCTGCAGGTCGCGCCGGATCCGCTCGGCGTCCGGACGGGCGGCGGGGCGCACCTCGACCAGGTTCGTCACCCCGCGTACGCCGCGCAGCCGGCGCACCTCCCGTTCGGCGGTACGCCGCTGCCAGCCGAACTCCACCTCGCCGCGCAGCATCACCCACCCGTTGGCCACCGTGACGTCCAGCAGCTCGGCGGGGACGAAGCTGTCCCACTCCAGCGCCCGGCTCACCGCGATCGCGATCTCGGCGTCCGTATGCCCCGCCTCGCCGGGCAGGCGCACCTCGATGTCGTCGGCGACCGCCCGCACCCCACGTACGCGCTGCGCGCAGCGTTGCGCCGCCCACTTGCGGGCGGAGCCGTCCACCCAACCGGTCAGCGTGACCACGCCGTCGGCGACGGTCACCCCGATGTCGTTCGGCTGCACCTGGGCGTCCCAGGCCAGTTCGTCGAGCACGTCCCGTTGGATCCGGTCGTCGGTCCGGACGGCCGCTGCCGTGGTCATCGCATCCCTCCGTACGCCTCGCCGGGTCTGCCACCGACGATGCCGGGCCGACGGGTGACGGCGGCTCACCCGCACCGGGCGAACCGCCGTCAGAGGAAGCGGCGGGTGACGGAGCCAACCCCCTTGGCCCCGCCACCCGCCGCCGGAGGGAGGAGGAAAGTCTCGGTTACGTGTTACGACGTCTCGGCGAGCGTCACGGTTGCCGTGGATTCGGCGCCGTTGCGCTTGTAAATCACCGCCACCCGGTCGCCGACCTTGCCGGCCTGCACGGCGCCGACCAGGTCGTCCGAGTCGTTGACCGGCTTGTCGCCGAACCGGGTGATCACGTCGCCGCGCTGGAGCCCGGCCTTCTCGGCGGCGCTGCCGGAGGTGACGGCGGCGACCAGCGCCCCGCCGCCCTCGGCGGCCGTCACGCTGACCCCGAGCGACGGGTGGCTGACCTTCTCGCCCCGCTGGAGCTTGCCGGCCACGTCCTTGGCCTTGTTGCTGGGGATCGCGAAGCCGACGCCGATGTTGCCGGTGCTGCCCTGACCGGCGGTGGCGATCGCGGTGTTGATGCCGATCACCTCGCCCCGGGTGTTGACCAGCGCGCCACCGGAGTTGCCCGGGTTGATCGGCGCGTCGGTCTGGAGCAGCCCGGCGATCGAGCTGGCGCCCTGGCCCGGCTCCTGCCGCTGCTGGCCGCTGCCGGCCTGGATGGTGCGGTCGCGAGCGCTGAGGATGCCGGCGGTGACCGAGCCCTGGAGGCCCAGCGGGCTGCCGAGGGCGAGCACCTGGTCGCCGACCTGCATCGCGTCGCTGTCGCCGAACGTGGCCGGCTTCAGGTCGCTGACGCCGGCGGCCTTCACCACCGCCAGGTCGGTCTTCGGGTCGGTGCCGACGATCCGGGCCTGGGCGGTCTTGCCGTCGGCGAAGACCACCCGGACGCTGTCCTGGCCGGCGGAGGCGACGACATGGTTGTTGGTGAGCACGTAGCCGTCGGCGGTGAGGATCACGCCGGAGCCCTCGCCGCTGTCGGTGGCGATGGAGACGACGCTGGGCTGCACGGCGGCGGCGATCCGGGGCAGGTCGGCGCTGTTGATCACCGGCGCGGCGGAGTAGGTGCGGGTGGTCCCGGAGTCGCCGTCCACGGCGAGCGCGAGCGCCCCGCCGGCGACGCCCGAACCGAGCATCAGGGCGAAGACCGCGACGCCGGCGCCGGCGAGCTTGGCGATCCGGCCCGGCCGGGGGCCGGCCGCCGTCGCGGGGGCCCAGGGCGGCACCGGCTGGCCCGGGTGGTGGTGCGGGTGCTGGCCGTAGCCCGCCCCCAGTTGTCCCGGCTGTCCCCCGCCGCTCCAGCCGGACTGCTGGCCGTACCACGGCGCGCCCGGGTACGGCGTGCCCTGCGGCTGGCCGGGCTGCCCGGCCGCGTGCGGGTGGCCGCCCGGGGCCTGGCCGGACACGGGGTAGGGCGGGGCGGGCGGGCCGGCCGTGGCGGGCGGGAACGGTCCCGCCGGGGTGGGCTGCCCGGCCGGGACGCCGGGGCCACGGACCGGGTCCGGGGCGGTGGCGCCCTCGGGGGCGCGGGCCGGCTCCGGGGCGCGCATCGCGACGTCGCCCGCGACCGGGGCGTCGGTGGACCGGCCCGGCTCGGCGGTACGGAAGGCGTCGCCGCCCGTCGCTTCGGGTGCGGCCGACGCCGGGGCGGCGAATGCGGCCGACGCCGGGGCGGCGGTGTCGCCGGGGGCGGCCGGGGCCGGGTCGGGGTGGGAGTCGGACTGCGCGCGCTCGACGCGCGGCAGCTCGGCGGTGGGGTGCGACGGCTCGGCGTCGGTGGCGGCCGGCCGGCGCTGCGGGTCGGACTCGTACTCGGTCATACATCCACCCTCGCTCGGAGCACTGCGACCAGCCTGGAACCGGCCTGAATGTTGGCTGAAAGTCACTCGCCATCACCCTCGATGTCCGGCACGAGCGGCAGCCGGACCCGGAAGGTCGCGCCCCCGCCCGGGGTGTCGGCCACCTCGACGGTGCCATGGTGCGCGCGCACCAGCGCCGCCACGATGGCCAGGCCGAGCCCGGTGCCGGTGTTGCCGCCGGCCCGCCGGGTACGCGCCGCGTCCACCCGGTAGAAGCGCTCGAAGACCCGCTCCGCCTGGTCGGGGGTGAGCCCGGGGCCGGTGTCCGCCACCTCCACCACGGCCAGGTTGCCCGACTCGGCCCGCAGCCGCAGGGTCACCGAGGCGTCCGGCGGGGTGTGCGTGAGGGCGTTGGTCATCAGGTTGCCGATCACCTGGCGGAGCCGGGCGTCGTCGCCGTAGACCACCAGCGGGCCGGACCCGGGCTCGATCTCCAGCTCCACCCGGCGCTCCGGCGCCACCACCCGGGCGGCCTCGACCGCGTCGCTGGCCAGCACGGGCAACTCCACCGGGGCGAGGGCGAGCGGCCGTTCCCGGTCCAGCCGGGCCAGCAGCAGCAGGTCCTCCACCAGCAGCCCCATCCGGGCCGCCTCCTGCTCGATGCGGCGCAGCAGGTCGGCGGTCTGCTCCGGCGCGCTCGCCGCGCCCTGCCGGTACAGCTCGGCGAAGCCCCGGATGGTGGTCAGCGGCGTCCGCAGCTCGTGCGACGCGTCCGCGACGAACTGCCGCATCCGCTCCTCCGAGCGCCGGGCCCGCGCCTCGGACGCCCGCGCCGCGCCGGCCGCGTCCCGCGCCGTGGTCTCGGCGGCCCGGGCGGCGGTCTCCGAAGCGGCCCGGGCGGTGAAGGCGGCCTCGATCTGCGTCAGCATGGCGTTCAGCGCCCGGGAGAGCCGGCCCAACTCCGAGGTCGGGACGGGTTGCCCCTCCTCCGGGTCGGGCACCCGCCGGGTGAGGTCGCCGCTGGCGATGGCGGCGGCCGTACGCTCGATCTCCACCAGCGGTTTCAGGCTGGTCCGGACGATCGCCGCACCGATCGAGGCCAGCAGGATCAGCACCGACCCGCCGACCAGCAGGTCAATCCAGATCAGCTGTTTGACGGCCTGGTCGACGTCGGTGAGGTGCTGGCCGACGGCCAGGATCTCGCCGTCGTCCAACTGGGTGTAGAGCATCCGCCAGCGAGACCTGTGGTCCTGCGCGAGCACCGTGCGCGGCTCGCCGGTCAGCGCGGCGAACCCCTCGGTGGTGCTCGGTAGCCGCGGCAGCTGTTCCGGGCGGATGTTTTGGCTGTCGTACTCGGGCGACATCACCCCGGCCGGCTGGGCCAACGAGATGATGAAGTCGCTGGGTAGCGTGGTGGTGCTTTTCCGGCCTTCCTTGTACAGGTTCAGCACCGCGGCCACCGAGCCGGTGGTGCGGCTCAGTTCCTCGTCCACCTGCTCGATGAGGTAGCCCCGGAGGAAGACGGTGGTCAGCGAGCTGATCACCAGGAGGGCGGCGGCGACCAGGGTCAGGACCGCGGCGACCAGCTTCACCCGCAGCGGGACGCCACGCAGCCATGCCTTCCCCTGGTGGACCGGGTTCACGCCGCCGGCTTGCGCAGCACGTACCCGACGCCCCGCAGGGTGTGGATCAGCCGGGGCTGGGTGTTGTCCACCTTGCGGCGCAGGTAGGAGATGTAGGACTCGACGATGTTGTCGTCGCCCCGGAAGTCGTAGTTCCACACGTGGTCGAGGATCTGGGCCTTCGACAGCACCCGGTTGGCGTTCAGCATCAGGTAGCGCAGCAGCTTGAACTCCGTCGGCGAGAGCTGCACCCGCTGACCGGCCCGGTGCACCTCGTGGGTCTCCTCGTCCAACTCCAGGTCGGCGAAGGTCAGCCGGGAGGGCGCCTGCTCGCCGGTGCTGGTCCGCCGCAGCACCGCCCGGATCCGGGCGGTCAGCTCCTCCAGGCTGAACGGCTTGGTGACGTAGTCGTCCCCGCCCAGGGTCAGCCCGCGGATCTTGTCGTCGGTGGCGTCGCGCGCGGTGAGGAAGACCACGGGCGTGCGCGCGCCGCCCTCGCGGAGCATCCGGATGACCTCGAAGCCGTCCAGGTCGGGCAGCATCACGTCGAGCACGACCAGGTCGGGCCGGTGGTCCTTGGCGGCGTGCAGGGCGGCGCTGCCGCTCGTCGCGGTGGCCACGTCGAAGCCCGCGAAGCGCAGGCTCGCGGAGAGCAGTTCGAGGATGTTGGGATCGTCCTCGACGACGAGCAGTCGCGCCTCGGTCTGGGTAGCGGCCATACGCCCATCATCCGCGCTCTCGCTGCGTCCGCGCTGGGCACTTCCTGGAAAAAGCCTGTGAGCCGACCGCCGTGGTCAGCGCAGGAGCCGCCGCAGCCCGTCCAGCGCGCCGTCGAGCAGCCGGATCGCCGTACGCAGCTGCGAGTCGGTGAGCCTGCGGGCCCGCACCAGGGCGCCCACCTCGACGGCGAAGGCCGCCAGCCGCTGGTCGAACTCGGCGAGCGGCGTCGTTCCCGGCCCTGCGACGGGGCCGGGGGCGGGCGCCGGACCGGGCGCCGGGGGCGTCCAGCGGGCCCGTCGGGTCTGCCGCGCCGCCTCGCGCAGCTCCCGCTTCAGGTCGCGGACCGAGCCGCGTACCTCGTCGCGGATCTCCCCGGCCAGCGCGGACAGGTCCTCGACCGAGGCCGCGATGTCCGACTCCAGGGCGGCCAGCTCGCCGGCCCGCTGGCGCAGCTCGGCCCGGCCGGCCTCGGTGATCTCGTAGACCTTGCGGCCGCCGACGGCGGTGTGGGTGACGAGCCCGTCGGCCTCCATCCGTTGCAGCCGGGGGTAGATGGTGCCGGCGCTGGGCGCGTAGTGGCCGAGGAAGCGCTCCTCCAGCAGGCGGATCAGCTCGTAGCCGTGCTTCGGGCCGTCGTCGAGGAGCTTGAGCAGGTAGAGCCGGAGCCGCCCGTGACTGAACACGGCGGTCACGGCAGCTCCTCTTCCTGGTTGTCCACCGGGCGGGCGAGCAGCGCGATGCTGCCCGAGGTGGCGGAAGCCCAGAGCTTACCCTCGCCCGCGCCGAGCACTCCCTCGCTGTCGACCACCGCCCCGGGGGCGGCGCTGCCCCGCACCTGGGCGAAGCCGCTGGTGATCCGGCCCGACGTGGTGTGCAGGCGCACGGCGAGGTCGCTGTCCTCGCGGACCCGGACGGTGATGCCGCCGGAGATCGTGCTGAGCCGGATGTCGCTGCGCCGGGGGTTGTCCAGGTCGCAGGTGATGGCGCCGGAGACGGTGCCCGCGCGCACCTGCCCGGCCGCGCTGTCGGCGAGGGTCACCTCGCCCGAGACCGTCTCCAGGTCGAGGTCGCCGGACACGCCGAGCGCCTCGACCGGGCCCGACGTGGTCCTCGCCGACGTCGGGCCGCGCAGCCCCATCAGCGTGATCCGCCCCGCCGTCACCTCCGCCCGGGTCCGGCCGCACAGGCCCGACGCGACCAGCGAGCCCTCGACCAGTTCGAGGTCGGCCAGCACGTCGGCGGGAACCGCGACGGAGACGTCGGCCCGGGTCAGCCGGGACAGCGGCCCCATCCACCAGACGAACTCCGACCACCACCGGCGCCGCTGCTGGCGTACGGAGAGCCGACCGTCCCGGTGCTCGACCAGGACCGGCCGGCGACCGACCCGGGTGACGTCGACCCGGGCCGGGCCGTCGGTGGCCACCACGTTGAGGCGGCCGCCGAGCGGGTGGACGTCCAGCCGGGTGACCGGCCCGTCCAGGGTGAGCCGCTGCGGGGCGTCCACGGTCCAGCCGGTCATCGGTCCTCCCTCCGGTGACGCGCCGGCCCGGCGCGTCCCACGGCAGGACAGTAACGCGATACATCGCGATACGACAAGCGGTGCCGCCGGACGGCGGACGTCCCCGCCGTCCGGGTCAGGCAGCCAGGTCGAGCCTCCGCTCCGGTCCGGCCGGCCCGGCGGGCGGCTCCGGCTCCGACGAGGCGGCGAGCGGCGGGAACGGCACCGGCGCGGCGGCCGGCGGGAACGATGCCGGCACGGGGACCGACGCGGACAGCGCCGGCACGGACAGCGCCGGTGCGGGGACCGGCACGGACAGCGCCGGTGCGGGGGCCGGCACGCCCGGGGCCGCCGACCCTGCCGGCGGCGGCACGAGGTGCACGGCCGACTCGGCCGTCCGGGCGAGCAGTCGACGGTCGGCGTCCCGCGCGGGGTGCAGCGCGGCGGAGACGGTCACCCGGACCTCCAGGTCGCGGGCGGCGAGCACCCGACCCAGCGAGCGGAACAGGTTGTCGTCGCCGACGAAGGCGGCGGCCGTGGTCGGCACGCCGGTCGCCGCGCACGCGTAGCCGATCCGTAGCGGCACCACCGGCGCCCCGGCGTCGATCGCCGCCTGGAACAGGGCCGGGCGGAACCCCCGGCCGGGGCGGCAGCCGACCGCGTCGGCGGCCCCGCACCACGTCGTACCCTCCGGGAAGACCGCCACCGGGCGGCCGGCGCGCAGCACGGCGGCGACCCGGGCCACCGTCGCCGGCAGGTCGCGCGGCCGGGCCCGGTCGACCAGGACGGTGCCGGCCGCGGTCGCGAGCAGCCCGACCAGCGGCCAGGACCGCACCTCCCGCTTGGCCACCATCCGGGCCGGCGCGACGGCCAGCAGCGCCACCACGTCCAGCCAGGAGACGTGGTTGGCCACCAGCAGCGCCGGCCGCCGCGGCGCCCGGCCGCGCACCACCAGGCGTACGCCGAGGGCGCGCAGCGTCCCCCGGGCCCAGCCGCGCACGGCCACGGCCCGCTCCCCCGCCGGCAGCACCGGCAGCAGCGCGGCCAGCACCGTGCCCGCCAGCAGCATCCCGAGTACGGCCAGCAGCCGGGCCGCCCGCCGGGTCGCCGGCGCGGCCGGCGCCGCGCCGGCGACCGGGAGGCAGGCCGGTCCGCAGCCCGACGTGGGCAGCCAGAGCGGTGTCGCACTCACCGCTCGGCCCCGCCCAGGAAGTGCCGCAGGTAGCGGGGGTTCATCCGGTCCAGGGAGAAGAGCACGTAGAAGTCGGCCACCCCGAAGTCCGGGTCGTACGCGGGTTCCCCGCAGACCCAGGCGCCGAGGCGTAGGTAGCCGCGCAGCAGCGGCGGCAGCACGGCCCGCCCCGCCGGACCGTCGGCCGGCCCGGTCGTCGCGCCCGGCTCGGCGAACCAGGGGCGGCGTGGACGCACCCGCAGCGGCGGCGGGGCCAGGTGCCGGGCCCGGACCTCGTCCCACACCGCGGCGGCGGCCCCGCCCCCGTCGGCCACCGGCACCGACGCGCAGCCGCCGAGCCAGCGCGACCCCCGCAGGTGCAGGTAGCGGGTGATGCCGGCCCACATCAGGTTGATCACGGCGCCGGAGCGGTGGTCGGGGTGCACGCAGGAGCGGCCGGCCTCGACCAACCGCTCCCGGAGCGGGTCGAGCGCCGCGAGGTCGAACTCGGTCTCGGCGTACCGGCGGTCGGTGCGGCCCGGCGGGAGGAGGCGGTACGTGCCGACGACCTCGCCCGTGCTCTCCTGCCGGACGATCAGGTGGTCGCAGTACGGGTCGAACTCGTCGACGTCGCGCCCGGCGGCGTCGGGGCGGAGGGTGGCGCCGAGCTCGGTGGCGAACACCTCGTGACGGAGGCGTTGCGCGGCCGCGACCTCGCTCGGGTCGTCGGCGATCAGCAGGGTGTATCCGCTGGTCGTCAGGGGTGCGCCAGCGGCGTGCAGAACGGCCATGGCACCTGTGTAGGCGGCCCGGGTTGCCGGGCGTTGGGGTGAGGAGTGTCGATGAGGTGAACGGCGGTCGGCGACCCGTGGCGGGGCCGGCCGGCGGGCGTGCGAGGCTGCCGGGGGCGGGCCGGCGACGGGGCCGGACGCCGCGCCGCGGGAGGTGTCTGATGATCATCGAGTCGCGCCACAACGGGCCGCCGGGCTCGGGCAACGGCGGTTGGAGCGCCGGGGTCTTCGCCGCCGCGTCCGGCGCCCCCGGTCCGGTCGAGGTGACGCTGCGCCGCCCGCCCCCGCTGGAGACCCTGCTCACTCTCGTCGACGGGGAGGTCCGCGACCCGGAGGGCCTGGTCGTCGCCCAGGTCCGCCCCACGGAGGATCCCCGCGCGGTCGTGCCGCCGGTGGACCTGCCGGCTGCGCGGGCTGCGTCGGCGGCGTACCCCGGACTGGTCGACCACCCCTTCCCGGGCTGCTACGTCTGCGGCCCGGACCGCCTCGACGGCCTGCGGATCTTCCCCGGCCGGCTGCCGGACGGCCGGACCGCCGCGCCGTTCCGCGCGCCGGGGTCTGTCACTCCCGCCACGGTCTGGGCGGCGCTGGACTGCCCCGGCGGCTGGGCCGTCATCGCGCCCGGTCGGCCGTACGTCCTCGGCCGCATCGCGGCGGTGGTCGCGGCGCTGCCCGAGCCGGGCGACGAGTGCGTGGTGACCGGCGCGATGGTCGGCGGCGAGGGCCGCAAGGCGCTCGTGCACACCAGCCTGTACGCCCCCGACGGCACCCTTCTGGCCTGGGCCCGGGCGACCTGGATCGCCGTGGCGGCGGCCGGCGGGTAGTCGTTCCTGGGGAGGAGGGCCTCCTGCCTGAGGCGGAGTTGGATCTACGGAGCGCGCCTGATTGACCTCGTTGCGCCCGCCCGCCACGCTGTGTCACGGCGTACCCCGAAGCCCCCGCACGAAGGAGAGCAATGACTGACGGGCAGCGAAGCCCCACGAGTGACGGTCAGATCGTGGTGTCCGGCCTGACGAAGCAGTACAAGAACGTCCGGGCCGTGAACAATCTGTCCTTCACGGTCGAGCCGGGGCGGGTGACCGGGTTCCTCGGCCCCAACGGTGCCGGCAAGACCACCACCCTGCGCATGCTGCTGAACCTGGTCACCCCGACCGGCGGACAGGCGACCATCAGCGGTCGCCGGTACGCCGACCTGACCGACCCGCTGCGGCACGTCGGCGCGGTGCTGGAGGCGTCCAGCGCGCACAAGGGCCGCACCGGGATCAACCACCTGCGGGTGCTCTGCGCGGCGGCGGGGCTGCCGAAGCAGCGGGCCGACGAGGCGCTGGCGCTGGTCGGGCTCACGCCGGCGGCGAACCGCAAGTTCAAGGGCTACTCGCTCGGCATGAAGCAGCGGCTCGGCATCGCCGCCGCGATGCTCGGCGACCCCCGGGTGCTGATCCTCGACGAGCCGGCCAACGGCCTGGACCCGGAGGGCATCCGGTGGATGCGCGGGTTCCTCAAGAACCTCGCGCACGAGGGCCGCACCGTGCTGGTCTCCAGCCACCTGCTGTCCGAGATGCAGCTGCTCGCCGACGACGTGGTGATCATCGCCGCCGGCCAGCTCGTCCGGCAGGGCACGGTCGAGCACGTGATCGGGTCGATGGCGCAGGGCGTCCGGGTGCGGGTGCGTACCCCGCAGGCCGACGCGCTGACCGTGGCGCTGAAGGACGGCCCGGGCACCGTCGACGTCGACGAGCACGGCACCCTGCTGGTGGGCGGGGTGGACGCCCCGACCGTGGGCCGGGTCGCCCTGGCCGCCGGCGTCGAACTACACGAACTGACCACGGAACGGCCCGACCTGGAACGGGTCTTCCTGGAGCTGACGGCCGGAAAGGCGGGCATCCGATGAACCTCGTCCGATCCGAGCTACTCAAGATCCGCACCACCAGCACGTGGTGGTGGCTGGCCATCGGCGCGTTCCTGTCGATCGCGCTGGCGTTCGCGTTCAATGCCTGGGTCGCCGACGAGACGCTGAGCGGCAAGGGCGAGAGCCTGGGCGTCACCGGCGACATGGCGTCCGCGGCGGCGCAGGCTGCCAACCTCTACACCTCCGGGCAGTACCTGGGCCTGATGTTCGTGATGCTGATCGGCATCCTGATGGTCACCAACGAGTTCTTCCACCAGACGGCGACCACGACGTTCCTGTCCACGCCGCGGCGCACGTCGGTGATCCTCAGCAAGCTGGTCGCGGCGAGCCTGCTGGGCTTCGGGTTCTGGCTGGTGACCACCGTGATCGACCTGGCCGCCGGGGCGGTCTTCCTGTCGATCAACGACTACGGCACCCTGCTCGACGAGTGGGCCGTGCAGCGGGCGCTGCTGCTCAACCTCCTGGCGTACGCGATCTGGACGGTGCTCGGCGTGGGGATCGGCACGCTGATCACCAACCAGCTCGGCGCGGTGATCACCGCGGCGGTGCTCTACCTGGTCGGCACGCAGGTGGTGGGGCTGCTGTTCATGCTGCTGGCGAACGTGCTGGAGAACCAGGCCGTGGCCAAGTGGCAGGTGATCTGGCCGGCCGTCGCCTCGACCGTCATGGTCAGCGAGGGCCAGACGGACTTCACCCCCGAGTGGTGGGTCGGCGCGCTCGTGCTGATCGGCTACGCGGTGGTCAGCGGGGTGGTCGGCGTCGCGATCACCCGCCGTCGCGACATCTCCTGACGGGTTCGGACGACGAAGGGGCGGGGGTGGTGCCGGGCACCACCCCCGCCCCCGTCGTACTGGGGTCGGCGACACGACGGGCCCTACCAGCAGTCGGCGGAACACGCAGCGTTTGGCCAACTTCTGGCATCTTCTGTGAAACGGACCACGCGGCGGAGGCGGAAATGCCTGCGGCATCCGCACGGCGTAGCCTTGGAGCCGTCTCGTGGGCGCTCGCAGACAGGGCGGCACGGGGACACCGCGTGACACACAAACCCGCGTGAAAGAGGCGATTACCGGCCGTGTCGACCCAGCAGACTTCGCAGGAGAACCCACTGGCGGGTTTCGGTCCGAACGAGTGGATCGTCGAGGAGATGTACCAGCGCTACCTCGCCGACCCCACCAGCGTCGATTCGGCCTGGCACGACTTCTTCGCGGACTACCGTCCGGCGCCCGGCGCCGGCACGCCCCGCGCTGAACAGCAGGCCCCGAAGCCGGCCGCCGGGCCGGAGCCCGCCGGACAGCAGGAGGCGGCCACCTCGGTCGCGCAGCCGGCCGCCGCCAGGCCGGCGGAGAAGAAGCCGGAGGCCAAGCCGGAGAAGCCGGCCGCCAAGGCCGCCCCGGCCAAGCCCGCGCCCGCGAAGGCCGCCCCGGCCAAGCCCGCGCCGACCAAGCCGACCGCCGCCGGCCCGCAGACCACGCCGCTGCGCGGTGTGGCGGCGAAGATCGTCCAGAACATGGACGCCTCGCTCGCCGTGCCGACCGCCACCAGCGTGCGCGCCGTCCCGGCCAAGCTGCTGGTCGACAACCGCATCGTGATCAACAACCACCTCACCCGTGGGCGCGGCGGCAAGGTCAGCTTCACCCACCTCATCGGGTACGCGATGGTCCGGGCGCTGGTCGCCCACCCGGAGATGAACAACTCCTTCGCCGAGGTCGACGGCAAGCCGGTCATGGTCCGGCCCGAGCACGTCAACCTGGGCATCGCGATCGACCTGGTCAAGCCGGACGGCAGCCGCAACCTGGTGGTCCCGTCCATCAAGGCCTGCGAGCAGATGGACTTCCGGCAGTTCTGGCAGGCGTACGAGGACGTGGTCCGGCGCGCCCGCCGCAACGAGCTGACCATGGAGGACTACTCCGGCACCACGATCTCGCTGACCAACCCCGGCGGCATCGGCACCGTGCACTCGATGCCGCGGCTCATGCAGGGGCAGAGCGCGATCATCGGCGTCGGCGCGATGGAGTACCCGGCCCCCTACCAGGGCATGTCCGAGGCCACCCTGGCCGAGCTGGCGGTCAGCAAGGTCATCACCCTGACCAGCACGTACGACCACCGGATCATCCAGGGCGCGCAGTCCGGCGAGTTCCTCAAGGTCATGCACGAGCTGCTGCTGGGCGAGCACGGCTTCTACGACCAGATCTTCACCTCGCTGCGGATCCCGTACGAGCCGGTGCGCTGGATGCGCGACGTCGCGGTCAACAGCGAGGGCCAGATCAACAAGACGGCCCGGGTGCACGAGCTGATCCACGCCTACCGGGTGCGCGGGCACCTGATGGCCGACACCGACCCGCTCGAGTTCAAGATCCGCAAGCACCCGGACCTGGACGTCCTCCAGCACGGGCTGACCCTGTGGGACTTGGACCGCGAGTTCCCGGTCAACGGCTTCGCCGGCAAGCAGCGGATGAAGCTGCGCGACATCCTCGGCGTGCTGCGCGACTCGTACTGCCGCCGGGTCGGCATCGAGTACATGCACATCCAGGACCCGGAGGAGCGGCGCTGGATCCAGGAGCGGATCGAGCGCAAGTACGAGAAGCCGTCCCCGGACGAGCAGAAGCACGTGCTCAACCGGCTCAACGCCGCCGAGGCGTTCGAGACCTTCCTGCAGACCAAGTACGTCGGGCAGAAGCGCTTCTCGCTGGAGGGCGGCGAGTCGCTGATCCCGCTGCTCGGCGAGGTGCTGGAGGCGTCCGCCGAGGGCGGGCTGGACGAGGTCGTCATCGGCATGGCCCACCGCGGCCGGCTCAACGTGCTGGCGAACATCGTCGGCAAGCCGTACGAGAAGATCTTCTCGGAGTTCGAGGGGCACCTGGACCCGCGCTCCACGCAGGGCTCCGGCGACGTGAAGTACCACCTGGGCCAGAACGGCAAGTTCACCACGCCGGACGGCGACCACGCGGTCAAGGTCTCGGTGGTGGCGAACCCGTCGCACCTGGAGGCCGTCGACCCGGTGCTGGAGGGCATCGTCCGGGCCAAGCAGGACCGGATAGACCTCAAGCTGGAGGGCTACACCGTGCTGCCGCTCGCGGTGCACGGCGACGCCGCCTTCGCCGGCCAGGGCGTGGTGGCGGAGACGCTCAACCTCTCCCAGCTGCGCGGCTACCGCACCGGCGGCACCGTGCACGTGGTGGTCAACAACCAGGTCGGCTTCACCACCGCCCCGGAGTACAGCCGCTCCAGCCTCTACAGCACCGACGTCGCCCGGATGATCCAGGCGCCGATCTTCCACGTCAACGGCGACGACCCCGAGGCCGTGGTCCGGGTCGCCCGGCTGGCCTTCGAGTACCGGCAGGCGTTCAACAAGGACGTCGTCATCGACATGGTCTGCTACCGCCGGCGCGGGCACAACGAGGGCGACGACCCGTCGATGTCCAACCCGCAGATGTACAAGATCATCGACTCGAAGCGGTCCGTCCGGAAGCTCTACACCGAGGAGCTGATCGGGCGCGGCGACATCACCGTGGAGGATGCGGAGGAGCTGCTGCGCGACTACCAGTCGCAGCTGGAGCGGGTCTTCAAGGCCACCCGCGACGCGGCCACCATGCCGCGCCAGCTCAGCCGCCCCAAGCGGGAGGACGAGCCGGAGCCGCAGGTGGAGACCGCCACCGACGCCGGCGTCGTCAAGGCCATCGGCGAGGCGCACGTCAACCTGCCGGAGGGCTTCACCCCGCACAAGCGGATCCAGCAGCTGCTCGACCGGCGGGCCAAGATGTCCGTCGAGGGCAACATCGACTGGGGCTTCGGCGAGATCATCGCGTTCGGCTCGCTGCTGCACGACGGGGTCACCGTCCGGCTCGCCGGTCAGGACTCCCGCCGGGGCACCTTCGTGCAGCGGCACGCCGCCGTGGTCGACGCCGAGACCGGCGAGGACCACCTGCCCCTGCAGTCGCTGACCGGCGACGGCGAGCGGTCCCGGTTCTTCGTGCACGACTCCCTGCTCAGCGAGTACGCGGCGATGGGCTTCGAGTACGGCTACTCGGTGGAGAACATCAACGCGCTGGTCTGCTGGGAGGCGCAGTTCGGCGACTTCGTCAACGGCGCCCAGTCGGTGATCGACGAGTTCGTCTCCTCCGGCGAGGTGAAGTGGGGCCAGCGCTCCGCGGTCACCCTGCTGCTGCCGCACGGCCACGAGGGCCAGGGGCCGGACCACACCTCCGGCCGCCCGGAGCGGTTCCTGCAGATGTGCGCCGAGGACAACATGCGGGTGGCCATCCCGACCACCCCGGCGAACTACTTCCACCTGCTGCGGCGCCAGGCGCTCTCGCCGAAGCGCAAGCCGCTGGTGGTGTTCACGCCGAAGTCGCTGCTGCGGCACAAGCTCTGCGTCTCCTCCGTCGAGGAGTTCACCACCGGTACCTTCCAGCCGGTGCTGCGCGACCCGGGCGCCCCGGCGCCGGAGGCGGTGAAGCGGGTGCTGCTCTGCTCGGGCAAGGTCTACTACGACCTGTTCCAGGCCCGGCAGGAGCGCGGCATCACCGACACCGCGATCATCCGGCTGGAGCAGCTCTACCCGATGCCGGTGGAGGAGATCCGGGCCGCGCTCGCGGCGTACCCGAACGCCGAGGACTACGCCTGGGTGCAGGAGGAGCCGGCCAACCAGGGCGCCTGGTCGTTCGTCGCGCTCAACCTGCTGGAGCACCTGGCCGACGTCCGGCTGCGCCGCATCTCCCGCCCGGCCGCGGCCGCCCCGGCCGTCGGCTCGGCGAAGATGCACGACGTCGAGCAGACCGCGCTGATCGAGGCGGCTCTCCCCCGCCCGTGACCTGAGCACCGCACCGACAACCGGGGCAGGGACCGTCGCGCTGACGGTCTCTGCCCCGTCGGCGTCCCGGCCGCCCGTGGCGGTTCCGGCCGGCCTCCGTCCCGGGACGACCCGAACGCCCATCCACAGCAGACCGACGAGCGAGGAACGCACAGCATGTACTTCACGGACCGTGGGATCGAGGAACTGGTGCAGCGGCGGGGCGAGGAGTCCGTCAGCGTCGAGTGGCTCGGCGAGCGCCTCCGCGACTTCGTCGACCTGAACCCCGAGTTCGAGACGCCGATCGAGCGCTTCGCCACCTGGCTCGCCCGCCTCGACGACGAGGACGACGAGTAACCCGACCGTCCACCTCGCGTTGATCGTGAGCTTGTTGCCGCGACACGCCGAGGCGGGCGACAACAAACATCATGATCAACGGCCCGGGCGGGTGGGTCCAAGGTCCCGGGCGGACGGTTACGCGATCTTCTAGGGTGGGTGCGTGGCCCGGAGTGTGTACCTGACCAGCGTGGGATCCGGCGGGGGCAAGTCGACCGTCGCGCTCGGGCTGGCGGAGCTGTTGTCCCGGCAGGTCGAGCGGATCGGCGCGTTCCGGCCGCTGGTCGGCGGGCACGGCCCCGACCCGATCCTCGCCCTGCTCAGCGACCGGTACCGGATCGGGTTGCCGCTGGCCGACCTGAGCGGCACCACGTACGCCGAGGCCACCGCGCTGGTCGCCGACGGGCGGCGGGAGGAACTGATCGCCGGCATCGTCACGCGCTACCGGGAGGTCGAGCGGCGCTGCCCGGCGGTGGTCGTGGTGGGCAGCGACTTCGCCGACGGCGGCGACGGCGCCGGGCCCCGCGAGTTGGCCTTCAACGCCCGGCTGGCCACCGAGTTCGGCAGCGTGGTGGTGCCCGTGGTCGACGGCTTCGGGCAGGAGCCGGCGGCGATCGCGGCGGCGGCGCGCGGGGCGTACCACGATCTGGAGGACCTCGGGGCGACGGTGCTGGCGGTCGTCGCCAACCGGGTGCCCGGCCCGATGGCCCTGCCGGACCTGCCGGTCCCCGCGTACGCCATCCCGGAGGTGCCGACCGTGTCGGCGCCGACGGTGGCCGAGGTGGCGGCGGCGCTCGGCGCCACGCTGCTGGCCGGGGACGACGACGCGCTCGGCCGCGACGTGCTCGACTACGTGGTCGGCGCGGCACACGTGCCGACGCTGCTGGACCACCTGACCGAGGGTGCCCTGGTGATCACCCCCGGGGACCGGGCGGACCTGCTGGTGGCGGCGAGCGCGGCGCACGTGGCCGGGCAGGTCTCGGTCGCCGGGGTGGTGCTCACCCTCGGCGAGCAGCCGGACCCGCGCGCGATGCGGCTGGTGGAGGGGCTGAGCACCGGGCTCGCGGTGCTCTCCGTGCCCAGCGACAGCTACGACACGGTGGCCGCGTCCAGCCGGATCGAGGGCCGCCCCAGCGCGGCCCACCCGCGCAAGGTGGAGGCCGCGCTCGGCGCGTTCGAGCGCTGCGTGGACACCGACGACCTGGCCCGCCGGCTGCGGGTCAGCCGCTCCGGGCGGGTCACCCCGCTGATGTTCGAGAACGACCTGATCGACCGGGCCCGGGCCCGACGCCGGCACCTCGTGCTGCCCGAGGGGGCGGAGGAGCGGATCCTGCGGGCGACGGAGATCCTGCTGCGCCGGGGCGTCGCCGACATCACCCTGCTCGGGCGCCCCGACGACGTCGTGCGGCGGACCCGCGAGCTGGGCATCGACATCACCGGCGCGCGGGTGGTCGACCCGGTCACCAGCGAGTGGCGCGACGAGTTCGCCGTCGAGTACGCGAAGCTGCGCGCCCACCGGGGGGTCACCGCCGAGCTGGCGCACGACATCGTCGCCCAGCCGAACTACTTCGGCACCCTGATGGTGCAGACCGGGCACGCCGACGGGATGGTCTCCGGGGCGACCCACACCACCGCCGCCACGATCCGGCCGGCCTTCGAGATCATCCGTACGGTGCCGGGGGTCTCGGTCGCCTCCAGCGTCTTCTTCATGCTGCTGGCCGACCGGGTGCTGGTCTACGGCGACTGCGCGGTCAACCCCGACCCGGACGCCGCCCAGCTCGCCGACATCGCCATCTCCTCGGCGGACACCGCCGCCCGGTTCGGCATCGAGCCGCGGGTCGCCATGCTCTCCTACTCCACCGGCAGCTCCGGGGCGGGCGCCGACGTGGAGAAGGTCGTGGCGGCCACGAAACTGGTCCGGGAGCGCCGCCCCGACCTGCTGGTCGAGGGGCCGATCCAGTACGACGCGGCGATCGACCCGGCGGTCGCGGCGACGAAGCTGCCCGGCAGCACGGTCGCCGGCCGGGCCACGGTCTTCGTCTTCCCCGACCTGAACACGGGCAACAACACGTACAAGGCGGTGCAGCGCTCCGCTGGGGCGGTGGCCGTCGGGCCGGTGATGCAGGGCCTGCGCCGGCCGGTGAACGACCTGTCCCGGGGAGCCACCGTGCCGGACATCGTGAACACCGTGGCGATCACCGCCATCCAGGCCGCGGCCGAGGAGTCGTCATGAGCGAGCGAAGCGAGCGAACCAGCAGGCTCAGTGCGACGGTGCCTCATGGCGACACGCAGCGAAGCGAAGTGCCGTCATGAGCGAGCGAAGCGAGCGAATCAGCAAGCTCAGTGCGATGGTGCCTCATGGCGACACGCAGCGAAGCGAAGTGCCGTCATGAGCGCCCAGGTCGGCCCGCCCGCCGCCGAAAGGAGGCACCCGTGAGCCGGGTGCTCGTGCTCAACTGCGGATCGTCGTCGGTGAAGTACCGGCTCTTCGACGGCGACCGGGTGCTCGACAGGGGCACCGTGGAGCGGGTCGGCGAGCCGGGCGGCGGCCCGGCCGACCACGAGACCGCCGTCCGGGAGATTCTCGCCGGGCTCGACCTGGCCGGGCTGGCCGCCGTCGGGCACCGGGTGGTCCACGGCGGCAAGCGGTTCGGCGAGCCCGTCCTGCTCGACGACGCGGTGCGCGCCGCGATCCGCGACCTGATCCCGCTCGCGCCGCTGCACAACCCCGCCAACCTGACCGGCATCGAGGTCGCCCTGGCCGCGCTGCCGGACGTGCCGCAGGTCGCCGTCTTCGACACCGCGTTCCACACCACGCTGCCCGAGGCCGCCGCGACCTACGCGGTCGAGCGGGACACCGCCGAGCGGTACGGCATCCGGCGGTACGGGTTCCACGGCACCTCGCACGCGTACGTGTCCCGGCGCACCGCCGAGCTGCTCGGCCACCCGTACGCGGAGGTGAACACGATCACCCTGCACCTGGGCAACGGGGCCAGCGCCTGCGCGGTCGCCGGCGGCCGGAGCGTGGCCACCTCGATGGGGATGTCCCCGCTGGAGGGCCTGGTGATGGGCACCCGCAGCGGCGACCTCGACCCGACCGTCATCTTCCACCTGCGCCGGGAGGGCGGTCTCTCCGTCGACGAGATCGACGACCTGCTCAACCACCGCAGCGGCCTGCTCGGGCTGACCGGCGCCAACGACATGCGCGAGGTCCTCAGGCGCCGGGCGGACGGCGATCCGGCGGCCACGCTCGCCTTCGACGTCTACTGCCGGCGGATCACCGGCTACGTCGGGGCGTACTACGCGCTGCTCGGGCGGGTGGACGCGATCGCCTTCACCGCCGGGGTCGGCGAGCACGCCGCGCCGGTGCGCGCCGCCGCGCTGGCCGGCCTGGACCGGCTCGGCATCGCGGTGGACCCGGAGCGCAACGCCGGCAGCGGCGACCGGGTCATCTCACCCGAGGGCACCGAGGTGACGGTCTGCGTCGTAGGCACCGACGAGGAGCGCGAGATCGCCCTCCAGACGCGGGCCGTGGTCGGCGCCGCCGGCTGACCCGGGCCCGGGCGTCAGCTCAGGGCGAGCCAGGCGAGGAGGGCGACCAGCACGACCGCGACCGCCCCGGCGCCGACGAGCAGCGGCGTGCGGGAGGCGCCGGCCGGCGCCTCGGGCTCGGCGGTGTTGGCGAAGGCGCGGAACGCCGCGGTGTTGCCGCTCGGGTCGGTGTGGTTCTCAGGCATGCCGGTGACCCTAGCCAAGTCGCTACCGCCCCGTGGTCCGTCACGCGCCGCCCGACCCAGGTCGGGCCGGCCGGTGGACGGGATCCGCCCGGCCGACGGGAGTGTCCGGCCGGACGGTGGGGACGGTCCGGACGACCCGGCACCTACCGTGGAACGGTGGGGGTGAAGCGGCTGGTCGCCGTGCTGATGACGGCGCTGCTGGCGGGCTGCGCGCCGGCCACCGCCGCGCCCGGGAGCGGCACGCCGCCGGCCCGTCCGGCCCCTGAGACGACGTACGCCGTCGGGGTGCGGACGTTCACCGTCGACCCCACCTCGGCTCGGCCGCTCCCGGTGACCGTCTGGTACCCGGCGGACGGGGACGCGGTGGCGGCGGGCCGGTTCCCGGTGGTGGTCTACAGCCACGGGCTGCACAGCCTCCCCGAGCTGCACGCCGGGCTGACCACGCGCTGGGCCGCCGCCGGCTTCGTGGTGGCCGCCCCGGCCTACCCGCACACCCGGCGCGGGACGCCCCGGTTCAGCCGCGCCGACGTACGCCACCAGCCGGCCGACGGCTGGCGGCTCGTCCGGCACCTGGTGCGGCTCGATGCCCGGCGCGGTGACCCGCTCGCCGGGCACCTCGACGTCACCCGGTTCGCCGCCGCCGGCCACTCGGCGGGCGGCTTCACCACGGCGGGGATGTTCACCTCCGGACGGTCGGGGCGGCTGCGGGCCGGCATCGTGATCGCCGGCGGCGGCATGGCGGGCAGTTTCGCCGGCCCGGCGGCGCCGCTGCTGTTCGTGCACGGCACGGCCGACCCGATCGTGCCGGCGTCGGTCGGCCGGGCCGCGTACGACCGCACGACCGGCCCGGCCGCCTTCCTGAGCCTGCTCGGCCAGGGCCACGGCGAGTACCTGACCCCGGGGCGGCCCGGCTTCGACCAGGTCCTCGCCACCACCACGGACTTCCTCCGCTGGAGCCTCTACGGCGACCCGGACGCCGGCCGGCGCCTGCCCGGCGGCGCCCGCCTTCCGGGCGTGACGGCGTTCGAGACCCGCTCCGCCCGCTGACCGCCGCACCGGCCGCCCCGGTACGGGTGACGCTCTGGTGCGGCGAAGGCCGCCGGGCTACGGTGCCGCCGTGGACGGTCTGACGGGGCGACAACTCGACGGCATCGCCGAGCTGGCCGGGCTGGCGTCGGCGGCCGGCGTCGAGGTGTGGCTGCGGGGCGGCTGGGCGATGGACTTCCACCTGGGCGAGGTGACCCGGCCGCACGTCGACGTCGACTGGTACTGCTGGCGTGCCGACGCGGAGCGGCTGGCCGGCCTGCTGCGGGCGCACGGCTGGCGGCCAGACCCGAGGATGCCCGTCCACCTGCAGCTCGACCTGGTCCGCAACGACGTCGAGGTGAGCGTCGCGTACCTGGCGCGGGACGCGGCCGGCCGGGTGGTGGTGGGCGCCGGTCAGTGGGCGGGCACCCCGCTGCCCGACGGCATGCTGACCGGTCCGCCCGGCCGGATCGGCCCGCTGGCCGTCCCGGTGATCTCGGTGGCCGCCCAGATCGAGTTCAAGGAGATGTTTCCCGTCTGGATGCCGGGGCGCCCCCGCCGCCCCAAGGACGCCGCCGATCTGGCGCGCCTCCGCGCCGCCGTCGCCGATGCCCCGCCCATGACCGGTTGACGCCCGGGCGACCGGCGAACCGGGCGAGCGGGCACGCCGCGGCGGCCGAGCAACCGGCGGCGGCGCGCCGCGGCGCGGTCCGGTCGTTCGGTGCCACGACGTGCCGCTCCACCTGGTTCGGTCGCGCGTCCGGCACCCGAGTGGGACGAGCCGGCACGAGCCGGTCACGCGGCCGGTGCGCTGCGTCGATCCCGGGTGGGGCGGGTGGCGCGGCGAGGCACAATCGGAGCCATGTCGCGTCGCGCCACCCCCGCCCTGCTCGCCACGGCACTGCTCGCCGCCGGTCTGGTCGGCTGCTCCGCCGACGCCGGTCCGGTCGCCCGCCCGGCCGCTCCCGTCGAGTCGCCGAAGGCGAGCACCCCGGCGCCGCTGGTGCCCGCCGGCACCGCCCCCGAGAAGGCGTTCGCCGTCGGCGTACGACAGCTCGAGCTGAACCGCGACGGGGACCGGCCGCTGCCGGTGACCGTCTGGTACCCGGCGGCCGGAAAGGCCGGCGGGGAGCCGGAGCGCTCGGCGGCGGCGGCCCGGGGGAGGTTTCCCGTCGTCATGTTCAGCCACGGCCTGAACGGGCGGCCGGCCGACTACGAGACGCTGCTGACCCGCTGGGCGGCGGCCGGGTTCGTGGTGGCCGCCCCGACCTTCCCGCACACCGCGCGGGGCGGCGACGGCAACGTGCTCGACGTGCTCAACCAGCCCGCCGACGTGTCGTACGCGCTCACCCAGGTGCTCGCCCTCGACGGCCGCAGCGGCGACCCGCTGCGCGGCCGGCTGGCCACCGACCGGGTGGCCGCGGCCGGGCACTCGGCCGGCGGGGTGACCACGATCGGCCTCTTCACCGCCGGCCGCGACGAGCGGCTGGACGCCGGCGTGGTCTTCGCCGGCACCGCGCTCGGTGTCGGCACCGCCTTCGCGGGCGCCGCCGCGCCGCAGCTCTTCGTGCACGGCGAGGCCGACGAGGTGGTCGAGTACGCCGCCGGCAAGGCCGCCTACGACAAGGTGCCCTGGCCGAAGGCCATGCTGAGCCTGCCGAAGGGCGACCACGGCCGGGCCCTGCTCAGCGACGGCGAGGCCCTGCGGGTGGTCTCGGACACCACGGTCGAGTTCCTGCGCTGGTCCCTCTACGGCGACGAGGCCGCCAAGCGCCGCATCCCCACCGACGCCGCCCGCCACGACATCGCCACCCTCGACAACCGCCTCTGAGCGACCGCGCCCGCTCGCCGTGTGGCGGGCGGGCGTGGCCGCCGGGGGCCGTCAGGCGGTGTGGTCGACGACGACCTTGCCGAAGACGTCGCCGGAGTGCAGGCGGGCGAAGGCGTCGGCGACCCGGCTGAACGGGACGACCGTGTCCACCACCGGGCGCACCCCCCGCTCGGCGCAGAACGCGAGCAGGGCGGACAGCTCGTCGGGGGTGCCCATCGAGGTGCCCAGGATCTCCAGCTGCATGGCGAAGACCCGGCGCAGGTTGACCTTCGGCTCGTGCCCGGCGGTCGCGCCGGAGACCACGATCCGGGCCATCGGCGCGGCGGACTTCAGCGAGTGGTCGAAGGTGGCCGCCCCGACCGTCTCGATCACCACGTCGACCCGCTCGGGCAGCCGCGTGCCGGGCTCGACGGCGGTGGCGCCCAGCTCGGCGATCCGCTCCCGCTTGGCGGCGTCGCGGCTGGTCGCGTACACCCGCTTGCCCATCGCCGCGGCGAGCGCGACGGCCGCGGTCGCCACGCCGCCCCCGGCGCCCTGGACCAGCACGGCGTCGGCGTCGTCGACCCGGCCCACGGTGGTCAGCATCCGCCACGCGGTCAGCCAGGCGGTCGGCAGGCAGGCCGCGTCCGTCGCCGCCAGGCCCGCCGGCAGCGGCACCAGGTTGGACCGGGGCACGGCGACCCGCTCGGCCAGCGTGCCGGGGAAGTGCTCGGAGAGGATGGAGACGCCGCGCGGGTCGCCCGGGGTGGCGACCACCGGGTAGACGACGACCTCGTTGCCGTCCGGGTCCACGCCGACGGCGTCGCAGCCGAGGATCATCGGCAGTTGCTCCGCGCGCAGCCCCACGCCGCGCAGCGACCAGAGGTCGTGGTGGTTGAGGGAGCTGGCCCGCACCTGCACGGTCACCCAGTCGTCGGCCGGGTGGGTGGGCTCGGGCTGCTCGCCGACGGTGAGCGCGGCGAGCGGGTTGGCGTCGTCGAGGCGGGAGGCGAAGGCGGCACGCATGATCGGCACGGTAACAAGCCGAGCGGCCGACAAGAAGGCTTCCTCCCGGGTCCGGGGTGTGCGGAGGGGCCCTTCCGTGTCGCCCGGGGCGAACAGGGAAGGGCCCCTCCGCGTTCAGCGGGTGACGCCGTCGCGGCGGGCGGCCTCGGCGACCGCCTCGGCGACCGCGGGGGCGACCCTGGGGTCGAGCGGGGACGGGACGATCGCCTCGGTGGTGAGCGACTCGGCCACGACGCCCGCGATGGCGTCGGCGGCGGCCACCTTCATGCCGTCGGTGATGCGGGTGGCCCGGGCGTCCAGCGCGCCCCGGAACACGCCCGGGAACGCCAGCACGTTGTTGATCTGGTTCGGGTAGTCGCTGCGGCCGGTGGCGACGACAGCCACGTGCCGGGCGGCCACCTCGGGGTGCACCTCGGGCGTCGGGTTGGCCAGCGCGAAGACGATGCCCCCCGCCGCCATGCCGGCCACCGCCTGCTCCGGAATCTGCCCGCCGGAGACGCCGATCAGCACGTCCGCGCCGCGCAGCGCCTCGGCGATGTCGCCCTCGCGGCCGTCGGCGTTCGTCATCGCGGCCAGCTCGGCCTTCGTGCCGGTCAGCCCGGCCCGGTGCCGGCCGATGATGCCCTTGGAGTCGCAGACCACCACCTGGTCCGGGTCCACGCCGCCGGCGACCAGCATCTTCGTCACCGCCACCCCGGCGGCGCCGGCGCCGCTGACCGCCACCCGCAGGTCGCCGAGCTTGCGGTTGAGCAGCGTGGCGGCGTTGCGCAGCGCGGCGAGCACGACGATCGCGGTGCCGTGCTGGTCGTCGTGGAAGACCGGGATGTCCAGGGCCTCGTCGAGCCGGCGCTCCACCTCGAAGCAGCGCGGGGCGCTGATGTCCTCCAGGTTGATCCCGCCGAACGACGGCGCCAGCGCCCGCACCACCGCGACGATCTCGTCCACGTCCTGCGTGTCCAGGCAGACCGGCACGGCGTCGACGCCGGCGAACTGCTTGAACAGCACCGCCTTGCCCTCCATCACCGGCAGCGCCGCGCGCGGGCCGATGTTGCCCAGCCCGAGTACGGCCGAGCCGTCGGTGACGACGGCCACGGTGTGCGCGGCCCAGGTGTAGTCGTCGGCGACGCCCGGGTCGGCGGCGATCGCCTCGCAGACCCGGGCCACCCCCGGGGTGTACGCGAGGGAGAGGTCCTCCCGGCTGGTCAGCGGGACGGTCGAGGCGACGGCCATCTTGCCGCCCCGGTGCAGCCGGAAGACGGGATCAGCGGGGTCCACGATGGACGATGACATGGTGACTCCAGGATCTGTCGAGCAGACGGAGCGGCCGGCGCGGGCGCGAGGTGAGGCGCCCAGCGGCGACACGCGGTGCGGGGGTCACCCGGGCACGCCCCGAGCATAGTGTCGCCCCCGTCACACCGATGTGAGCGGGGTCATAACCGACGCCGACGCACCCGTCCGGGGCGGGGCCAGTAGCGCGCCACCACCCGGCCCCGCACGTCGGCCACCCCGTACGCCCGGGAGTCGTCGGTGACGAGGTCGTTGTCGCCGGCCAGCCACCAGCCGCCGTCCTCGGCGCGGACCGCGCGCTTGACCACGAGCAGCTCGGGGCGGCTGCGGAACACCGCGACCACGACGTCGCCGGGACGGACGGTCCGCCCGCCGGGGCGGACCAGCACCGCGTCGCCGTGCCGCAGCGTGGGCGACATGGACGGACCGGTCACCAGCACGGCGGTCAGCGGCCACCGCAGTCGGGGTGCCCCTGCCGGGTGAGCCGCCCCCATCGGTTTCACCTCCACCCGGCCTCTCGGCACGCGTCCAGGAGTAATGTCGTGTTGGATCATCGCAAACTTCCCATGGAGGATCCTGATGCGACTTCCACGCATCCTTACGCCCCGCGTGACCGCCAGCGCCCACTGCGACCTGCCCTGCGGCGTCTACGACCCGGCCCAGGCCCGGATCGAGGCCGAGTCGGTGAAGGCGATCTGCGAGAAGTACCAGGCCAACACCGACCCGGAGTTCCGCACCCGCGCCATCCTGATCAAGGAGCAGCGCGCCGAGCTGGTGAAGCACCACCTGTGGGTGCTCTGGACCGACTACTTCAAGCCGGCCCACTTCGAGAAGTACCCGCACCTGCACCAGCTGTTCAACGAGGCCACCAAGCTGGCCGGCGCCGCCGGCGCGAAGGGCGGCACCGACCCGGCCAAGGCCGACGAGCTGCTGCAGAAGATCGACGAGATCTCCAAGATCTTCTGGGAGACCAAGAAGGCGTGAGCCTCGCCGGTCCGCCGACGATCCGGCCGGCACGTCCCGGGGACGTGCCGGCCGTCGTCGCCATGGTGCACGAGCTGGCGGCGTACGAACGCGCCGCCGACGAGTGCCACCTCACGGAGGAACAGCTCACCGCCGCCCTGTTCGCGACTGCTCCAGGTCGCGGCGCGGCGTCAGACGCGCCGAGCTGGAGCAGCCGTAGCCCGGCCCCGGCGCTCTACGGGCACGTGGCCGTCGACGCCGACGACGAGCCGGTGGGCTTCGCACTGTGGTTCCTCAACTTCTCCACCTGGGCCGGGGTGCACGGCATCTACCTGGAGGACCTCTACGTCCGCCCGGCCGCCCGGGGCACCGGCGCGGGGCGGCTGCTGCTGGCGACCCTCGCCGCGATCTGCGTGGAGCGGGGCTACCAGCGGCTGGAGTGGTGGATGATCGACTGGAACCCGGCCGCCGGCTTCTACGCCTCGATCGGCGCGCGGCAGATGTCCGAGTGGGTCCCCTACCGGCTCAGCGGGGACGCCCTGGCCGGCCTGGCCGCGCAGGCACGTGGCGGCCCCCACACGTCCGGGCGACCGAGCGGGTAGAGTCCCCGACCGGGGGGATGAGTGGTGACTCAACTGACCGGGCAGCCGACGACCGACGACGACGTCGTGCACCTCACCGTGCCCGCGGACGGGGGCTACCTCGGGGTGTTGCGTACCGCCACCGCCGGGCTCGCGGCGCGGCTCCAGTTCGCCCTCGACGAGATCGAGGACCTGCGCATCGCCGTGGACGAGGCGTGCGCCATGCTGCTCGCCATCGCCACCCGCGACGCCGAACTCGACTGCCGCTTCGCGGTCACCGACGACGCGCTCACCGTCGAGGTGACGGTGCCGACCGTCCGGGGCGCCACGCTGCCGGCGGAGTCGTCGTTCGCCTGGAAGGTGCTCACCGCGCTCACCACGTCGGCGTCCGCGAGCGCCGCCGACGGCCGGGCCACCATCTCGCTGCTCACCCGGCGCGCCTCCGGGTACTGAGCCGACCGCCCCCGGCGGTGCGCCGCCGGGCGCTCCGGCACCCTCGGGGCGTCACTCGAAGCCGAGGGCCCGCGTGGTCGGGGTGCTCACCAGCAGCGCGGTGACGCCAAGACCGAGCGCCATCAGCGGTACGCCGAGCCAGGCCACCCCGCCCTGGACCATGAACCACCCCACCGGCAGCAGCATGAGCTGGAGCACGATCGCCGGGGCGCGGGCGCCCGCCCGGCGCCGGGCCAACGCGCCGCCGAGCGCCCAGAGCGCCGCCGCCGCACCGAGCGCGAACGCGGTCACCAGCAACGCCGAGGTGAGGTCGGTGGTGGTGGCGGTGAGATCGGCCCAGACCAGCCACGCGGCAACCAGCCCCACGGCGACCGCCTCGCCCCGCAGCAGCCGGACCGCCCAGCGGAGGGTGACGGGAATCGGGTCCGAGTCGATGGTCACGCGCGCCACGATACCCGGGCTACCGCGCGGTACAGTGCCGCCCATGCGGGCCGTCCTGGTGGTCAACCCGAAGGCCACCACCACGAGCGAGCGCAGCCGGGACGTGCTGGTCCGGGCGCTGCGCAGCGAAGTCGACCTCTCCGTGCGCTACACCCGCCGACGCGGGCACGCGACCGACCTCGCCCGGGAGGCGGCCGAGGAGGGCGTGGACGTCGTCGTCACGCTCGGTGGCGACGGCACGGTCAACGAGGTGGTCAACGGCCTGATGACGGCCGAGCCGCCGACCATGCCGGGTGCCGCCTCGCCGGCCGAGCGGCTGCCCGCCCTGGCGACCGTGCCCGGAGGCTCGACCAACGTCTTCGCCCGGGCGCTCGGCCTGCCCCGGGACTGGCCGGACGGGGCCAGCATGATCCTGGAGGGCCTGCGGCTGGGCCGGTACCGGACCATCGGGCTCGGCCGCGCCGACGACCGCTACTTCACCTTCTGCGCGGGCTTCGGCGTCGACGCGGCGGTCATCCACCGGGTGGAGCAGGCCCGCCGGCGGGGTCGGGTCTCCACCCCCGCGCTCTACTTCCGCGCCACGGTCGCCCAGTACTTCCTCAACTCCGACCGACGGCATCCGGCGATCAGCCTGGAGCGGCCGGGCGAGCCGGCGGAGGGCGAGCTGGCCACGGTCATCATCCAGAACACCGCGCCGTGGACGTACCTGGGCGACCGGGAGGTCAACCCGAACCCGGAGGCGTCGTTCGACCTGGGCCTGGACGTGCTGGCGTTGCGGCAGCTCCGGGTCGCCAGCACGACACGGACGGTGACGCAGTTCTTCGCCCGGACGCCCGACCCGCACGGCCGCCAAGTGCTGCGGCTGCACGACGTCGCGGAGTTCACCCTGCTCTCGGCCCGCCCGCAGGCGTTCCAGCTCGACGGCGACTACCTCGGCGAGCGGGAGAAAGTCAGATTCACATCCATTCCCGCCGCACTGAGAGTAATCTGCTAGGTCTCGGGTACTGCCGTAGGTCGACGCGGCGACGACCGCACCGACCGGAGCGGCCGCCACACCGAGAGGCAGGTGCCGGAAATGTCAGCAATGTCACGCGGACTGTACTATATTGATCCTCGACTGTGGTACGCCGGGTAACCGGGAAGACGCCGGAATCCGGACAAATGGGTTGTGGGCTTGCTCACCGCCTGGAGTTTTTCCGAGCGCCACCCTTGACATCCCGAGCGTTCGTGAAAGTATTCACAAGCGAACTTGAGTTACCGGGACATTGCCTGGATATGCTCGGCAGGTTGAGCTGTTCCAGCAGGTCCGCGGGGCCAACAACAGCCTGCTCACGCACTGCCGAATAAGCGGACGCGAACCGTCACCGTCGGCGCTGCGGATGCATATAGGAAAAGCACCAAAGCAATATCTGCCACCCACCCAGAATGAGGAGTGTTGCCGCCATGGACTGGCGTCACCATGCTGTCTGCCGCGACGAGGACCCGGAGCTGTTCTTCCCGATCGGGACGTCCGGACCGGCTCTCCTGCAGGTCGAGCAGGCCAAGGCCGTCTGCCGGCGCTGCTCCGTGACCGACCAGTGCCTGCAGTGGGCGCTGGAGTCCGGTCAGGACGCTGGCGTCTGGGGCGGGATGAGCGAGGAGGAGCGGCGCGCCGTGAAGCGCCGCGGTGGCCTCCGGGTGCTGCGCGCTCACTCCGCCTGATCCCACGCACCACAGCTGCACGCCCCGGCCGGGTCCGCCCGCCGGGGCGTCTCGCTGTCCGCACCCCGCTCACGTACCCACCGGGGCGCCTTTCCGATCACGGGCGGGCCGTGACCCCGGCCACCCCGGCGGCGGCGTCGACGCGCCGCAGGACCAGGTCGGCCAGCTCCGGGGCGTCGGTCAGCGGGGCGGACACCGCCACCGCGCCGGCGTCCCGCGCCGCCCCGGCCACGGCGTCGTGGAAGAGGCCGGGAGCCAGGAAGTAGGCCGACACCGCCACCCGCCGGGCGCCCCGGGCACGTAGCCGGGCCACCGCCGCCTCGACGGCCGGCGGGGCGGCCGAGGCGTACGACACCCGGGTGGGCACCCCGAAACCGGCGCGCAGCGCGGCGGCCACCCGCCCCACCGACCCGCGCGCCCGGGCGTCCCTCGTGCCCGCGGCGGCGAGCACCAGCCCGTCGAACCGCCCCGGCTCCGCCTCGCCCAACCGCCGGCGCAGGCCGGCCAGCAGCCCGCCGTCGACCTCGCCGTCGGCGGGGCCGAGCACGGCGGTCACCCGCACCGCGATCGGCGGCCCCGCCGCGCGGGCCGCCGCCACCGCCGCCGGGATGTCCACCCGCCGGTGGTACGCGGCGGTGAGCAGCAGCGGCACCAGCACCGCCCGGGGATGCCCGGCGCCGGCCAGGTCCCGCAGCACCGCGGCCGGTCCCGGCGCGGTGTGGTCCAGCCAGCTCGCCAGCACCGGCGTGCCGGGCCGGGCCGTCGACACCGCCCGGGCCAGCGCCAGGGTCGCCTCGGCGGCCCGCGGATCCCGGCTGCCGTGGGCGACCAGGACCACGGGGTCGGCCGCCCCCCACGACCCGGGCGCCCCCGGTGCGGGAGCGGCCGGGCCCGGCCCGGTCAGACGTGCAGGCCGCACTCGGTCTTCTCGAACATGGCCCACCGGCCGGCCCGCGGATCCTCCCCCGCCTTCGTGCGGCGGGTGCAGGGCCAGCAGCCGATCGAGCCGTAGCCCTGCCGGAACAGCTCGTTCACCGGCACGTTCCAGCGGGCGACGTAGGCGTCCACGTCCGCCTGCCTCCAGGCCGCGATCGGGTTGACCTTGACCTTGCCCCGGCGGGCGTCGAAGGTCACCACCGGCGTGTTCGCCCGAGTCGGCGACTCGTCCCGGCGCAGCCCGGCGGCCCAGGCGTCGTACCCGGCCAGCGCCCGCTCCAGCGGCTCGACCTTACGGAGCTGGCAGCAGTCGTCGGGGGACTTGTTGAACAGCCGGGGGCCGTACTCGCCGTCCTGCTGGCCGACGGTCAGCCGCGGCCGGATCGACCGGACGTTCACCGGCAGCGTCCTGGCCACCTCGTCGCGGACCTTCAGCGTCTCGGGGAAGTGCAGACCGGTGTCGAGGAAGACCACGTCCACCCCGGGGGCGACCCGGGAGACCAGGTGGGCCAGCACGGCGTCGGCCATCGAACTGGTGACGCAGAACCGGTCGCCGAAGGTCGCGGTCGCCCAGCGGGCGATCTCCAGCGCGGGCGCGCCCTCCAACTCCCGCCCGGCCTCCTCGGCCAGTGCGCGCAGCTCGTCCGGGGCGCGACGCGCCGGGTCGGCCGGCTTCGGGCCGCCGACGCCGACCAGGCCCAGGCCCGCTGCGGAGACGAGGCCCGACGGGTCGTCCGTGCCCCCGCTCACCGGGCCACCGCCCGACCGAGCAGGCCGGTGAACCTCACCGAGAACACCCGGGCGCAGGCGTGGCACTCCCAGGCGCCGTGGCCGGCCTCGCTCGGCCGCAGGTCCTCCTCGCCGCAGTAGGGGCAGTACAGCGGCGCGGAACGGGTCTCGCTCATCGGAGTTCCTCCTCGTCGACCCTGATCACCCAGTTGGCGAACGTCTCGCCGGCTTCCCGCCCGGCCAGGTAGCGCCGGGCGAGGCGTTCCACGTACTCCGGAAGCTCCTCGGCGGTGGTCTTCAGGCCGCGCAGCTTGCGGCCGAAGCCGGCGGTCTGCCCCTCGGCCATGCCGAGCCCGCCGCCGAGGTGGACCTGGAAGCCCTCCACCTGGCGACCGTCCGGGCCGACCACCAGCTGGCCCTTCAGGCCGATGTCGGCGACCTGCGTGCGGGCGCAGGCGTTGGGGCAGCCGTTGAGGTGGATGGAGATGTCGGCGTCGAAGTCGCGCAGCCGCTCCTCCAGCCGGGCCACCAGCTCCTCGCCCCGGGCCTTGGTCTCGACGATGGCCAGCTTGCAGTACTCGATGCCGGTGCACGCCATGGTGCCGCGCCGCCAGGCCGACGGCTGCGCCTCCAGGCCGATCCCCCGCAGCGCCCGCACCAGCGAGTCGGTCCGCTCCGGCGCCACGTCCAGCACCAGCAGCTTCTGGTACGGGGTGAGCCGCACCCGGTCGCTGCCGTGCGCCTCGACGACGTCGGCCAGCCGGGCGAGCTGCCCGCCGGAGACCCGCCCGACCACCGGGGCGGCGCCGACGTAGTTGCGCCCGTCACGCTGCGGGTGCACGCCGATGTGGTCCACCGGCCTGTCGGGCAGCCGCGGGGCCGGCCCGTCGAGCAGGGCGCGGCCCAGGTACTCCTTCTCCAGCACCTCGCGGAACTTCGGCACGCCCCAGTCGGCGACGAGGAACTTCAGCCGTGCCCGGTTGCGCAGCCGGCGGTAGCCGTAGTCGCGGAAGATGCCGACCACGCCGGCCCAGACGTCCGGCACCTCGGCCAGCGGCACCCAGACGCCGAGCCGCTGGGCCAGCATCGGGTTCGTGGACAGCCCGCCGCCCACCCAGACGTCGAAGCCCGGGCCGTGGTCCGGGTGGTCCACGCCGAGGAACGCGATGTCGTTCGCCTCGTAGGGCGTGTCGACCAGCCAGGAGATGGAGGTCTTGAACTTGCGCGGCAGGTTGGAGAAGTCCTTGTCGCCGACGTACCGGCGGACGATCTCGTCGACCGCCGGCGTCGGGTCGACCAGCTCGTCGCGCGCCACGCCGGCCACCGGGCTGCCCAGCACGACCCGGGGGCAGTCGCCGCACGCCTCGGTGGTCTGCAGCCCGACGGACTCCAGCCGACGCCAGATCTCCGGCACGTCCTCGACCCGGATCCAGTGGTACTGGATGTTCTGCCGGTCGGTGATGTCGGCGGTGTCCCGGGCGAACTCGCGGGAGATCTCCGCGACCACCCGCAGCTGCGCCAGGCTGAGCTCGCCCCCGTCCACCCGGACCCGGAGCATGAAGAACTCGTCCTCCAGCTCGTGCGGCTCCAGCACGGCCGTCCGACCGCCGTCGATGCCCGCCTTGCGCTGGGTGTAGAGGCCCCACCAGCGGAACCGGCCGCGCAGATCCTGCGGATCGATCGAGGCGAACCCGTGGTGGGCGTAGATGTTCTCGATCCGGGCCCGCACGTTCAGCGGGTCGTCGTCCTTCTTGATCCGCTCGTTGGCGTTGAGCGGCTCGCGGTGACCGAGTGCCCACTGGCCCTCGCCGCGCGGGCGGCGCGGGGCCCGGGCCGGTCGGGGGGCCGTCGGGTCACCGGCCCGGGCCGGGATGCTGCTGACCGCCATGGCGGCGTCCTCCGTTGTCTGGGGTGCCTCGTGACGCGCGGACGCGGCGGCCGGCCCGTCGGGACGGGCTGGGGACAACGGTGTCGGAACAGCCGGCGCGGGGGCGCGCCCGAGACAGATTGGTCGGGCGTCGTCAGTAGGCCGGACAGATGGCGCTGCGCACGCGGCCGTAGTCGACGTGGCGGCGGGCCACGAAGCGGCGGACGACGGCGGCGGTCATGGAGTCATGCTGCCACACCGGGTGGGGGCCGGCCAACGAGCGCGTGCGTGATCCCACATCACGGGCGACGCGCCCCGGGAACGACGCCGGCGACTGATCCGTGGACCGGCACAACGGCACGGCCCGGCTGTGTGACGCTGCGATATGTGACCGGTTCTTCTGATTTGTCTGCCGGCGGTCCGGGCCGGCTGACCGCGCCGCCGCCCGCCGGCGACGCGCCCGGCGGGCCGGTCCGCGCGCCCCGCCTGGTCTGGGTCGGCCCGACGCTGGCCACCCTGGCCGTCGTGCTGACCGGGATCGGCCACGCGCAACCGTGGCGCGACGAGTTGGCCACCTGGAGCGCGGCGACCCGGTCACCCGGGGACCTGGTCCGGCTCGCCGGCACCATCGACGCCGCCACCGGCCCCTACTACCTGTTCATGCACGCCTGGGTGGCGCTCGCGGGCGACTCGGTCGCCGCGCTGCGGCTGCCCGCCGCGCTGGCCATGGCCGCCACCGCCGGGTTGACCGCCGTACTCGGGCAGCGGCTGGCCGGCACCCGGGCGGGGCTGATCGCCGGGCTGCTCCTCGCGGTGCTCCCAGGCACCTCGCGGTACGGTCAGGAGGCGCGCCCGTACGCGCTGGCCGCGTTCTTCGCGGTGCTGGCGACCCTGCTCCTGGTCGAGGCGCTGGCCCGGCCCGGGTGGCCCCGCTGGGCCGCGTACGCCGCCGCCGTGGCCGCCCTCGGGCTCACCCACCTGGTCGCGCTCACCCTGCTCGCCGCGCACGCGGTGGCGGTGCTCGCCGCCCACCGCGAGGGCCCGCTGAGCCGCCCGCTGCGCTGGGCGCTCGCCCTGGTGCCGGCCGCGCTGCTGGTGACCCCGCTGGTGCTGCTGGCCAGGGGCCAGCGGTCCCGGCAGCTCGACTGGGTGGACACGGTCCGGCTGACCGACCTGACGGCGCTGCCGGGCGGGGTGGCGCAGAGCGGCGTGGTGGGCGGGCTGCTGGTGGGGTTGGCGGCGCTCGGGGCGGCCGGGCTCGGCCGGCGCGCCCTGCTGCCCGGGTGCGCCGTGCTGCTGCCGGTGCTGCTGCTCTTCGCCGCCGGCGCCGTCGTGCCCCTCTGGGTGTCCCGCTACCTGTTCTTCGTCGTGCCGTTCGGCTGCCTGCTGGCCGGCGCGGCGCTCGCGACGGTGCCGCTGCCGCCCGCGTTGGCCGTGGTGGCCCTGGCCGGGCTGCTCGGCCTGCCCGACCAGGCGGCGCTGCGGCGGACGCACGAGTGGCCACGCAGCGCCGCGGTCGACTACCGCGGGGCGGCCCGGGTCGTCGCCGGCGGCCAGCGGCCGGGGGACGCCGTCGTCTACTCGCCCCGCGAGAGCTGGCTCTTCCTCGACCTCGGCCTCAACTACCACCTGGGCGACCGCCGCCCCCGGGACGTGCTGGCCACCGAGGAGCAGGCCCGTCGGGGCGACCTGTGGGCCGCCGAGTGCGCCCGGCCGGCCGAGTGCCTGGCCGGCGCGCAGCGGGTCTGGCTGGTCGTGGCCGGCCGCCGCGACGACCCGCTGGCCGCCGTGCCGGGCGCCAAGGGCGACGCGCTGCGCGCCGGCTACACCGTCGAACGGGTCTGGCACCGCCCCGGCCTGACGGTCGCGCTGCTCACCCGCTGACCCGCCCCGGGCCCGCGGGTCCGCGCCGGCCTGCCGCCGCGTCGCCGCCACCGGCACCGGCGGGGACGTGTAGCGCGGCGGCGGGGCGACGACGGTGACCGGCCCGCCCCGCGGGGTCTGCCGGTGTTGGCGGCCGGGGACCCGGAGGCGCGGGGTCCGGAGGATCCGACGCCGTTTGGCGGGTCAGCCGGCGGCGCGGCCCTCCGGGGCGCTGCGGGCCAGCGGCACGACGAGCGTCGCCTCGGTGCCGCCGTTCGCGCCGTCGCGCAGTTCGATCGTGCCGCGCAGCTCGCCGGTCACCAGCGCCCGGACGATCTGCAGACCGAGGTTGCCGCCCCGCTCGGCGTCGAAGTCCGGCGGCAGCCCGCGCCCGTTGTCGGTCACCGAGACGTGCAGCATCTTCCGGAACCGGTGCGCCGACACCACCACCTCGGGCACGGCGCCGACCGCGCCGGCCGCGTCCGGCGCGGTCACCGCGTCCGCGGCCGGCGGGAAGCCGTGCTCGACGGCGTTGAGCAGCAGCTCGTTGAGGACCATCACCAACGACGTGGCGACCTCGGCGGGAAGCACCCCGAAGCTCCCCGTCCGCCGCATCCCGACCGTCGACTCGGCCGCCGCCACCTCGGTCGCCGCGCTGGCCACCCGGTCCACGATGCCGTCGAACTCGACCGCCTCGTCGCTGGACAGGGAGAGGGTCTCGTGCACCAGCGCGATGGAGGCGACCCGGCGTACCGACTCCTCCAGGGCGACCCGGGCCTCCGGCATGGCCACCCGGCGGGCCTGGAGGCGCAGCAGGGCGGCGACGGTCTGGAGGTTGTTCTTCACCCGGTGGTGGATCTCCCGGATGGTGGCGTCCTTGGTGATCAGGGCGCGGTCGCGGCGGCGTACCTCGGTGATGTCCCGGACCAGCACCAGCGCGCCGATCGGCACCCCGGCGGGCATCAGCGGCAGCGCCCGGGTGAGCATCGTGGCGCCGCGGGCGTCGATCTCCCGACGGGGCGGCGCCTCGCCGCGCAGGGCGGCGAGAATGCCGTTCGCCGCGTCCGTCCCCTCCAGCGGGTCGCCGGCCAGCCGGCGGTGCAGCGCCGCCAGGTCCTCGCCCACCAGGTGCGAGGCGTAGCCGAGCCGCCGGTACGCCGACTGCGCGTTCGGGCTGGCGTAGGTGACCTTGCCGCCGGCGTCGAGCCGGACCAGCCCGTCGCCGACGCGGGGCGCCGAGGTGGTCTCCCCCGGGTGGCGCGGCGGCGGGAAGGTGCCGTCGGCGATCATCTGCGCCAGGTCGTCGGCGGTGGTGAGGTAGTTCAGCTCCAGCTGGCTCGGGGTGCGCGCGGTGGAGAGGTTGGTGTCCCGCCCGACCACGGCGACCACCTCGCCGGCCTCGCCGTCGGTCGTGCGCAGCCGGACCGGGATCGCCTCGTGCCGCGCGGGCACGTCGCCGTACCAGACCGGGTCGCCCTCCCGCCAGATCCGGCCCTGCCGGTGGGCCACCTCCAGGTGGGCCACCTCCGGCCCGCCGACGATCCGCCCCACCTGGTCGTCCAGGTACGCGGTGGGGGCGGTCGTCGGCCGGACCTGGGCGACGCAGAGGTACGTCCCGTCACCGTCCACGGGCACCCAGAGCAGCAGGTCGGCGAAGGACAGGTCGGACAGCAACTGCCAGTCGCCGGCGATCCGGTGCAGGTGGTCGATGTCGGCCGGACGGAGGAGGGTGTGCTCCTCGGCGAGGTCGCGCAGCGTGGACACGCTGACCAGCGTGCCACGCCGGGCGTCACATCGTCGCGGTGACCTTCTTCAGCCCCCGCGGCGCGTCCGGGTCCTCGCCCCGGGCCAGCGCCAGCGCCAGCGCCAGGCGCTGCAGCGGCAGGATGTCCAGCAGCGGTGCGTACCGCTCGTCGACCTCGGGGACGGCCATCCGGGTGGCGCCCTCGACGTCGGCGGAGCCGACCACCACCACGTCGGCGCGGCGCTCGCCGAGCCGGGGCAGCACCTCGCCCATCGACCGGCCGCCCGGCCCGGAGCCGACCACGGCGAGCACCGGCACGTCGGGGTCGGTCATGGCGAGCGGGCCGTGCAGCAGGTCGGCGCCGGAGAACGCCAGCGCCGGCAGGTAGGAGGTCTCCATCAGCTTCAGCGCGGCCTCGCGGGCGGTCGGGTACGCGTATCCCCGGCCGGTGGTGACGAGCTGGCCGGCGAACCGGTAGCGGGGCGCGAGCTGGGCCGGGGTGGGGTCGTCCAGGGTGCGGGCGGCCAGCTCGGGCAGGGCGGCGAGCGCGTCGCGCTCGTCGGCGGGCAGCGCGCCGTCGCCGGCCCGGATGCCCTCGACGAGCATCAGCAGGGCGAGCAGCTCGGCGGTGTACGTCTTGGTGGCGGCCACCGCGCGCTCGTGCCCGGCGGCGATGTCGACGCTCAGCTCGGCGACGTCGGCCAGCGGGGAGTCGGGCGCGTTGGTGACGGCCAGGGTCAGCGCGCCCGAGGCGCGGGCGGTGCGCAGCACCTCGGCGAGGTCCGGCGAGCCGCCGCTCTGGCTGACGCCGACGACCAGCGCGTCGGAGAGGTCCGGCCGGGCGCCGTAGACGGTGACGGCGCTGGGCGAGGCGAGCCCCGCGGGCAGGCCGAGCCGGATCTCGGTCAGGTACGCCCCGTAGAGGGCGGCGTGGTCGGAGGTGCCCCGGGCGGTGAAGACCACGTGCCGGGGCCGGCGCTCCGCGATGACCGCCGCCACCCGGGCGATCGGCCCGGCGTGTTCGGCGGAGAGCAGCCGGGCGTAGCCCGCCGGCTGCTCGTCGATGTCGGCGGCCATGCCAGCCCCTGCACGCGTCACGGAAACTCCTCCCACTGCGCGGTTGCCGCGCGTTTCCTGCTCAGTCTTGCATCTTTGATCTGATCAGAGCAATCGAACGAGCAGGAGTGCGCAGTTGATCACCGCGTCGGTGCAACATCACCTAGGCTTGCCCGGCCCACCGGAGCACCGACGAGTGAGAGGACGCCGTGGCCGAGGACGACCGGGCGCTGCCCGCGGCGGAGGAACTTGCCCTCGCCCGGCTCGCCATGGACTCCGGCGACCTGGAGCACGCGGCCGGGCACGTCGCCGCCGCGCTCGCCCAGGCCCCGACCCTGCCCGAGGTGCACGAGACGCTCGCCCGGCTCGCCGCCGCCGACGGCGCCGGCGGCGTGGACCTCTTCCCGCTGCACCACCACGCCTTCGTCGGCGCCGTGGTCGCCCGCGCCCACCTGCTGGCCGCCGCCGGCCGGCCCGCCGAGGGGCTGGACCTGCTGGTCGCCGCGACCGGGCACGCCCCGGGGGCGGACTGGGCCGGCGTGCCGTGGGTCACCGCGCCGGAACTCGCCGAACGCCTCGAACCGGACCGGACCGCCCGCATCCTGATGCAGGTCTGCGCCGCCGTGCCCGACCCGGCGCCCCGGGCCGACCGGGCGGCGCTGGCCCCCTACCTGGCGCTGGCCCGCAACGCGGTCACCGTCCACGCCGAGCACGGCCTGCTGCTGGGCGCGGCGTCCGCGCTGGCCCGGCGGGTCGGCGAGGTCGCCCTGGCGGTCCGCTGGGCCGCCCGGGGCGTACGCGCGGAGCCGTCGAAGATCGGCGAGGTGTGGCTCGGGTACGCGTACCGCAGCGCCGGCCGCACCCGGGAGGCGCTGGCGGCACTCGGCCGCGCCGTCGCGCACGACCCCGACGACCTCGCCGTGTACGCCGACATCGCCGGCACCCTCGCCGACATCGGGCGGCTCGACGAGGCGCTCGACTGGATCGACCGGGCCCTCGCCCGGGATCCCACCTTCGACTGCGCCGTGCACACCGCTCACCGGCTGCGGCACCAGCGCGACGGCGACGTGGCGCACCTGGTCGCGCTCGCCGACTTCGTGCGGGACCACCCGGACGACTCGCACGAGCACGGCGACCTGGCCGAGTGCTGCCGCAGCCGGGCCTGGCTCGGGCAGGTGACCCCGGCGGCCGGGGCGGTGGTGGACGCGCTGCGTCAGGCCGTCGCCGACGACCACGGCGGGGTCGGCGCCGCCGTGCTGCTGGAGTCACCCGCGCCGCCGAGCGCGCTGCGTACCGTCGCCACGGCCGTGCCGGCGCTGCGGGTCGAGGTGGCCGGCGTGCCGGAGCCGGACCCGCGCGAGCCCCGGCGGGCGGACGCCCGGCGGATCTGGCGCTGGGACGGGACGACGGTCGCGCCCGCGGTGCCGGCGCCCTCGGCGGAAGCGACCGCGCGGCTGCGGCAGCTCGCCCACCCGGCGTGGCCGCACCCCCCGGCGGCGTACGACGCGGCGGTGGGCCTGGCCACCCTGGACCTGGCCGACCTGGTCGGCCTGCTGGCGCACCCGCCGGACGCGCCGTCCACCGCGCTGGGGCGGGTGCTGGGGCAGGACCCCTCGCTCTGGGTGCGCTGCGTCCAGGTGTGGGCCTGCCTCGGCCTGCTGCACCACCGCACGGACGAGCCGTGGGCGACCTCGACCCGCCGCCGGGTGCTGCTGGACCTGGTCTGGGGCGTCGAGGACTGGATCACCGAGGCGGCGCTGTTCGCCATGGTGACCGCCGCCTGGGTCGACCCGGCGGTACGCCCCGACGTGGCGCGGGTGGTGGCCGAGCGGCTGGCCGACGTCGCGGCGGTGGCGCGGCTGCGCCCGGTGCCCGTCGCGGTGTCCCTGGCCCACCTGGCCCTGGCGACGCCGGCCCTGGACGCGGAGACGACGGCCCTGGCGACCTCCCTGGTCGCCAGGGCCGTGGTGCCCCGCCCCCGCTCCGGCCTGCGCCGCCTCTGGCACCGCCTCACCGGCCCCTTCCGACGGCCCTGAAGCGGGTCAGGCGACGGGCGCCTTGCCCAGGGCGGCCTCGGCCTGGCCCTCGCCGGCGCCCTGCGGGGCCGGCGGCTCGTTGGCGGTCCGCAGCGGGATCTCCTTGATGAACCAGGCCAGCACCGGAACCGCCACGGTGAACAGCACCGCCCACCAGAAGACGTGCGAGATCGCGTCGGCGAGGCCACCGAGCACCAGCTCCCGCGCCTGCGCCGGCAGGTCCTTGAGCTCCGCCAGGTCCATCGCGGCACCGGCCTCGCCGCCGCCGCTGAACGCGCCGCCGGCCGGGGAGTCGGCCAGCCGGTTGGCGAAGATCGCGCCGAACAGCGAGATGCCGAACGAGCCGCCGATCGAGCGGAAGAACGTGGCGGCGCCGCTCGCCGCGCCCAGGTCCTTCTGCGCCACGCTGTTCTGCGCGATGAGCATCGAGGTCTGCATGAGGAAGCCCATGCCGACGCCGAGCACGATCATGTAGAGCGAGGACTCCAGCTTGCCGGTGTGCACGTCGAGCAGGGTCAGCAGCGCCATGCCCGCGGTCATCACCACGCCGCCCACGATCGGGTAGATCCGGTACCGCCCGGTCTTCGTGATCGCGCGACCGACCACCAGCGAGACCACCAGCATGCCGAACATCAGCGGAAGCAGCAGCAGCCCGGAGTTCGTCGCCGAGGCGCCCTGCACGGTCTGCTGGTACAGCGGCAGGAAGTTCATCGCGCCGAACATCGCGAAGCCGAGCAGGAAGCCGATCACGGAGATCAGCGCGAAGTTGCGGTTGGCGAAGAGCCCGAGCGGCAGGATCGGTTCGGCGGCCCGCCGCTCGACCAGACCGAAGACCACCAGCGCGACCGCGGCGAGCGCGGCCAGGCCGAGGATCTGCGGCGACACCCACGCGTACTCGTTGCCGCCCCAGGTGGTGACGAGCACGATCGCGGTGATGCCGACCGAGAGCAGCCCGGCGCCGAGCCAGTCGATCCGGTGTTCGGTGCGGTACTTCGGCAGGTGCATGGTCGTGGCGAGGACCAGCAGCGCGACGCCGCCCAGCGGCAGGTTCACGTAGAACGCCCAGCGCCAGGAGAGGTGGTCGGTGATGAAGCCGCCGACCAGCGGGCCGGCCACCATCGCGATGGCCATGATGCCGGCGATCATGCCCTGGTAGCGGCCCCGCTCCCGGGGCGGCACCAGGTCGCCGATGATCGCCATCACGCCGACCATCAGGCCGCCGGCGCCGAGGCCCTGCACCGCCCGGAAGGCGATCAGCTCGACCATGCCGTCGCCCGGCCCGCCGAACAGGTCGGAGCCGGCCATCCCGCACAGCGCCGAGCCGACCAGGAAGACGACCACCGAGGTGAGGAAGACGGACTTGCGCCCGTAGAGGTCGCCGAGCTTGCCCCAGATCGGGGTCGAGACCGTGGTGCCCAGCACGTACGCCGTCACCACCCAGGTGAAGTGGTCGAGCCCGCCGAACTCGCCCACGATCCGCGGTAGCGCCGTGCTGACGATCATGTTGTCGAGCATCGCCAGCATCATGGCGATCATCAGACCGAAGAGCACGACCCGCACGTTGGGTCGTGCCGGTTCCTGGCTTGCCTGCGTCATGGGTAAGCTCCCCCGAGATGTGCCGCACTTACTTGCCGCCCGGCCAGTTAACTTACTAGCCGCACGGTAAGTTTGGCGGCAGGACCGGTCAAGCGAATTGGGTGGCACACGTGAGGGAGAGCACAGGCGGCACGCGGGAGCGCATCAAGTCCGTCGCGCTGGAGCTCTTCACCGAGCAGGGGTACGAGAAGACCTCGCTGCGCGAGATCGCCGAACGGCTGAACGTGACGAAGGCCGCGCTCTACTACCACTTCAAGAGCAAGGACGAGATCGTCAGCAGCGTCGTCGAGGACCGGCTGGAACTGATGGACGACCTCATCGCCTGGGCCGAGTCGCAGCCGGCGAGCCGCGACACCCGGCGCGCCGTGATCGGCCGGTACGCCGACGCCATGTTCGCCGGCGACGTGCCGTCGGTGATGCGGTTCTTCGAGCAGAACCAGACCGTGCTGAAGAGTCTCGCCGCCGGGCAGCAGATGCGCGGCCGGATGCTGCGGCTGGCCGAGGTGCTCTGCCGGGGAGACGACTCGCCCGCCGCGCAGCTCCGCGCGATCCTGTCGATCTTCGCCGTGCACAGCAGCTGGTTCGCGATCCGCACGCCGGGCATCACCGACACGGAGCGCAGGACGCTCGCGCTGGAGATGGCCGACGAGCTGCTCGCCCCCATCGGGACCGGGCGCGACGCCGCCGCGACGGAGGCGCCCTGACGCCCGCCGGCCCCGACGATACGCCGGCCCGGCCCGGGCCGGATCAGGCGCCGGTGAGCTCCAGCCGGAGGGCGAGCAGTTCCACCCCGGCCAGGGGCGACCAGTCCAGCTCCGGCACGCGCACGAAGCCCCGGCGCCGGTAGAGCCGCTGGGCGGAGGCGGCGAAGCCGTGGCGGACGCAGATCATCACCGCCGAGCAGCCCAGCTCGGTCGCCCGGGACACGCACGCCTCGACCAGGGCCGCGCCGACGCCCCGGCCCTGCGCGGCCGGGTCCACGGCCAGCATCCGGAACTCCGCCTCCCCCGCCCCGGACAGCTCCGCGTACCGGGTGCCGGGGAGGACGAACGTCACCGATCCGAGCACCGCGCCGGTCTCCTGGTCGGCGGCGACGAGGACCTCGCCGTGCTCCGACCGGACCGCCACGTCGGCGAGCACGGCGGCGTAGCCGTGCTCGCCCTTGAGCTGGCCGTCGGCCTCGTACGCGGCGACCGTCAGCCGGGCCACCGCCGCGAAGTCGGCCGGCCCGGCCCGCCGCACCGAGAGGCCGGTCAATCGATCACCGCGATGAGGTCGCCGTCCTGCACGACGTCACCCTCGTTGACCGCGAGCTGCTTGACGACGCCGTCGGACTCGGCGACGACCGGGATCTCCATCTTCATCGACTCCAGGATCACCAGCGTGTCCCCCTCGGACACGGTGTCCCCGGCCGACGCGACGACCTTCCAGACGTTCGCCACCATCTCGGCGCGGATCTCCTCGGCCATCTCCACGGCCCCTTCTCTCGCGTGTTGCCTGCCGACGTATCCAATCATGCGGACGCCCCGCGGCGGGTGTGGAGCGGTCGCGTCCGGATGATCCACTGTCGGGTCGGGCGGGCCGCGGCGTCCCGCCCGGCCGGGGTGCGGCGACGCGGCGAGGCGGCCGGCGTGTCGCGCGGCGCGCGTACGGCCGGCCGCCCCGGCGCACCACGGCGGGTGCCGGCAGCACTAGCATCAGCGGGTCGGACCCGGCGCCGGGAGGACCGGTGCGTGCACCGGCGCCGAGGTCGTGCGCAGGCGGATCCGACCATCACGAGGAGGTCACCATGGCGAAGAAGGCCCGGAAGAAGAAGGCCCGGAAGAAGAGCGGCGCCAACCACGGCAAGCGCCCCAACTCCTGATCCGGCGGCCGGGCCCACGGCCCGGCGTCGATCAGCCAGCGAAACGCCGGTGGCCCGGGTCGTCTCCGACCCGGGCCACCGGCGTTGCTGTCGGTGCCGCCGGCCTCAGTCGGCCAGCTCCCGCGACTCGCTGTTCTCGAACACGACCAGCTCGGTCAGCCGGACCCGGAGCCGCTCCCGCAGCTGGTCGGGCGCGGTCTCGTTGCCGCAGCAGCGGGCGACCAGCGCCCTCACCTCCTGCTCGATGCCGTACTCGCGCAGGCACGGCCCGCACTCGTCGAGGTGGTAGCGGATCAGCGTGCGCCGCTCCTCGGCGCACTCCAGATCCAGGTAGAGGTAGACCTCCGCCAGCACCTCACGGCAGTCCGTCTCGTGCGGTTCCCCACAGCTCACGTCACACCTCCCGGCCGGCGGCAGCGGTTGAGCCCTTCTTCGACGACGCGGCGGTGAAGCCCCGCTCCGCGGCGTACTGCTCGAGCAGCTTGCGCAGATTACGTCGACCCCGGTGCAGCCGCGACATCACCGTGCCGATCGGCGTGCCCATGATGTCGGCGACCTCCTTGTAGGAGAAGCCCTCGACGTCGGTGAGGTAGACGGCCAGGCGGAACTCCTCCGGCAACTGCTGGAGGGCCTCCTTGACGTCGCTGTCCGGCAGCCGGTCCAGCGCCTCGGTCTCGGCCGAACGCAGCCCGCTGGAGGTGTGCGACTCGGCCTCGGCGAGCTGCCAGTCGGTGATCTCGTCAGTCGGCGCCTGGATGGGCTGGCGCTGCCGGCGGCGGTAGGAGTTGATGTAGGTGTTGGTCAGGATCCGGTAGAGCCAGGCCTTCAGGTTCGTGCCCTGCTCGAACTGGTGGAAGGCGGCGTACGCCTTCAGGTAGGTCTCCTGGACCAGGTCCTCCGCATCCGCCGGGTTGCGGGTCATCCGCAGGCCGGCAGCGTAGAGCTGATCGACGAAGGGCATCGCGTCCCGCTCGAATCGGGCCCTGCGCTCGTCCGTCTTCTCGGTGGTCAACCGCACATCCCCTCGCGTCGGATGCTTTCCCGCCGAGGATACGCGCACAGACCTGCCCACAGATTCACTTCCGGCGGGTGTGCTCGTGCTCACCGCGGCCACGCCGACCGGCGGCGCCGTCGCGGGCCAGTCCGGAGCGCCCAGCAACTGCCGCAGCTGCCGCGCTCCCCGCTCGTCCCGTTCCCGGGCCTGCGTCTCGATCGGCACCCGGTCACCCCCCTCGCCAGAAATGTCGTCCGGGGGGTGCAACGGCACGGACGGGCGGGGCATTCCGTCCCGGCCTCCCGTTCCTGGTCCCGGCCCCGGCGGGACGCCGACGCTGGGACCAGGAAGGGCCTGGGAGGACCGGCGCCGCCGCCCGAACCGGGCATCCGGCACCATCCGATGCAACGACCCGCCGCGGTCACCGGACACGGCCGGCCGGAGCGTCACCCCTCCCCCGGGGCGCGTCCTCGCCCGCCCGCGGCGCGTCGGCCGCCCACCCACCAGGCCGCGCCCAGCGGGGCCGGGACGGGGGCTCGCGCCCACGAGCGACGGGGACGGAAGTCGCGCGGGACGGGAAGGTCGCGCGGGACGGGAAGGTCGCGCGGGACGGGAAGGTCGCGCGGGACGGGAAGGTCGCGCGCGCCGGGGATCAGGGCCGCGCCCAGCCCTGGTCGCGCAGCCAGTCGCGCACCGTCGCGGCCGTACCGGTCGGATCGCCCCGCAGGTCGTGCCGCTCCCCGGGTCGGGTGACCACGCACACCGCGGGCCCGGGCTCCGGCACCCCGAACGGGTCGCGGTCGCCGTTGACCACCAGGGTCGGCAGGCCGGTCGCCAGTTCCGAGGCCCGGGACCGCTCCGGGCGGCCCGGCGGGTGCAACGGGAACGCGAGCGCAACCACACCGGCGGCGCCGACCGCCCGCGCGGTGCGGCAGGCCACCCGCGCGCCGCTGGAGCGCCCACCCACCAGCAGGGGTACGCCGGGATGCCGCTCCCGCAGCACGGCGAGCACGGCGGTCCACGCCTCGTCGAGGTGCCCGGCCGGAGCCGGGGCGCGCCGGCCGGCCACGCGGTACGGCTGGGTCACCCGTGCCACCACCAGGCCCGCGCCGGCCGCCGCGTCGCGGAGCGCGAGCAGGTCGGGGGCGTCGACGTCACCGCCCGCGCCGTGGCCGAGCGCCAGCACGGCGGTCGGCGGACCGGCCGGCAGGTCGGTGGCGACCCGGGCGGGCCCGCGCGGGGTGGGTAGCTCGTCGGTCTCGGGCACCAGCCCATTCTGGGGTGTCCGGGACACGACGCGGGGCCGGCCCGCGTGATCGCGGGCCGGCCCCGGCCGGCTCAGTCGACGGTCAGCTCAGCGGCACCAGCGTGAGCAGACGGTCCCGGACCGGCGGACCCGCCTCGTCGGCGGCGTCCGGATCCGGTTGCACCTCGTCGCGCCAGGCGACCAGCATCGCCCGCCGCTCGCGCGGGGTCGTGCCGCCCCAGACGCCGTGGCAGTCGCCCACGTCCAGCGCCCAGGCCAGGCAGGAGCCCTGCACGTCGCAACTTCGGCAGAGCGCGACAGCCGCGTCGGCCGGCTCGTTCGGCGCCGGAAAGAACGTTTCCGGGTCGACACTCTGACAGGTTCCTCTGGTCCGCCAAGCCTCGTCCTGTCGCCGCTCCCGCAACGCCCGCAGCAGTCGCGGATCTCGTCGTGCGGCGGCGACCTCGTGCGGGCGGGGCATGCGTGCCCGTGTCATCCACCCACCTCCCCCGTGGGACCGGCAAGATCGGTGAGCGTCGTCCGCCCCGTGCGAGTCGCGCCCACTACCGGCGCTGTGTTCTATCGCACTTACGGACACGGGGACAAGCCTCTACGGCAAATACGGGTAAACGAGTGGGCGACGTTTCGCCCGCAACTCTGGCAAATCACGCCCGACAATGTGCCGCCGCTGTCAGAAAAGCGTCACTTCCTCCGGCGGGGCGACCCGGGCGAGCGGCACCCTGGCGGTCAGCTCCGGCCCGTCGTTGCGCACGTTGCCCACCGCCGGTCCCACCGGACGGATCTCGAGCCGCGCCAGCCAGTCGAGCGGGGGCGGGGCGAGCAGGCCCGCCGGCTCGTCGCTGGGCGCCAGCCACGACCCCCACCGCGGCCGGGGCAGCAGCAGCGGCATGCGCTCGTGCACCTCGGCCAACTCGCCGAGCGCGGCGGTGGTCAGCACGCTGCACGTCAGCAGCGGGCCGTCGGGCCCCTCCCAGACCGACCAGATGCCGGCGAAGGCGAGCACGGAGCCGTCCAGCGGGGTCATGTAGTACGCCTGCCTGCCCCCGCCCGGCGAGCGGACCCACTCGTACCAGCCGTCGGCCGGAACGAGGCAGCGGCGGCGGGCGAACGCGCCGGCGTACGCCCGGCTGGTGGCGACCGTCTCGGCGCGGGCGTTGATCATGCGGGCGGCGCCGGCGGGCGACCGGGACCAGGCCGGCACCAGCCCCCAGCGCCCGACCGACAGCGCGCGGTGGCCCTCCGGGCTGACCCGCACCAGCGGCACCGGGTCGGTGGGCGCGACGTTGTGGTCGGGGCCGAGCTGGCCGCCGGTCTCGTCGTGGGACTCGAACAGCGCGCTCAGGTCGCCCGCGCTCCGGGTCGTCGCGTACCTCCCGCACATGCCGCACACGCTAACCCGCCGGGCGTCGCCCGGCTGTCCCGCTGGCCGGGAGCCGGGACGGTGCCGGGCGTCATCCGCGGCGGACACGGCAGAATGTAACCGTGGGGAACCTGACCGCGACCCGGCCGCCGCAGCCGTGGACCGCTCCGACCGCCTCCGACCCGGTCACGGCCACGCTGCGCCTGCCCGGCTCCAAGTCGATGACCGCCCGCGCCCTGGTGCTGAGCGCGCTGGCCAGCGGTCCCTCGACGCTGGCCGGGCCGCTGCGGGCCCGGGACACCGAGCTGATGGCGGCCGGGCTGCGCGCGCTGGGCGCGCACATGTCGATCAGCGACGACGAGCGCTGGCTGGTCCGGCCGCACCCGCTGGTCGGCCCCGCGCACGTCGACGTCGGCCTGGCCGGCACGGTGATGCGCTTCGTCCCGCCCGTGGCCGGCCTGGCCGACGGGCGGATCACCTTCGACGGCGACCCGCAGGCCCGCACCCGGCCGCTCGGCCCGCTGATCGGCGCGCTGCGTTCCCTCGGCGTACGCGTGGACGCCCCCGCCACCGGCAGCCTGCCGCTGACCGTGCTCGGCGGCGGGCGGGTGGCCGGCGGCGAGGTGGTGATCGACGCCTCGGCCTCCAGCCAGCTCGTCTCCGGGCTGCTGCTGGCCGCCCCGCGCTTCGACCGGGGCGTGGTGGTCCGGCACGTGGGTCCCCCGGTGCCCTCCGCGCCGCACCTGCGGATGACGGTGCAGATGCTCCGGGCCGCCGGCGCGGCCGTCGACGACAGCACCCCCGACGTCTGGGTCGTCGAGCCGGGCCCGCTGGCCGGGCGCGGCTGGGAGATCGAGCCGGACCTGTCGGGCGCGGTGCCGTTCTTCGCCGCGGCCCTGGTCACCGGCGGCGAGGTGACCCTCCAGGGCTGGCCGCGCAGCAGCGCGCAGCCGGTGGAGCAGCTCCGCTCGCTGCTGCACCGGATGGGCGGCGAGGTGACCCTCTCCACCGCCGGGCTGACCGTCCGGGGCACCGGCACGGTGCACGGCCTGGACGCCGACCTCTCCGACGTCAGCGAGCTGACGCCCGCGCTGACCGCGCTGGCCATGCTCGCCGACTCGCCGTCCCGGTTCACGGGCGTCGGTCACATCCGGGGCCACGAGACCGACCGGCTGACCGCGCTGGCGCGGGAGTTCGCCGCGCTCGGCGCGGACATCACGGAGTCCCCCGACGGGCTGGAGATCCGGCCCCGGCCGCTGCGCGGCGGGGTGTTCGAGACCTACCACGACCACCGGATGGCGCACGCGGCGGCGGTGGCCGGCCTGGCCGTGCCGGGCATCGAGCTGAGCGACGTGGCGTGTACCTCGAAGACCATGCCCGAGTTCCCGGCACTATGGTCGGCGATGGTGACCGGCAAGAGCTGACACGACGGGGGGCGGTCCTGGCGACCAGACGGCGGGAGTACGACGAGGACGACGTCCGGGTACGACCCGGGAAGTCGTCGCGCCCACGTACGCGCACCCGGCCCCGGCACGCGGACGCCGTCGACGGCTTCGTGATCGCCGTCGACCGGGGCCGCTACACGTGCGTGCCGCCCGACGGGGGGCCGGACGCGCCCACGGTCACCGCCATGCGGGCCCGGGAGCTGGGCCGCAAGTCGGTGGTGGTCGGCGACCGGGTCAGCCTGGTCGGGGACACCTCCGGCGCGGCCGGGGCGCTGGCCCGGATCGTCCGGATCGCCGAGCGGACGTCGGTGCTGCGGCGCACCGCGGAGGACGACGCGACCACCGCCGAGGGGCGGCTGGAGCGGGTGGTGGTGGCCAACGCCGACCAGTTGGTGATCGTCAGCGCGCTGGCCGACCCGCCGCCGCGCACCGGGTTCATCGACCGCTGCCTGGTGGCCGCGTACGACGCCGACATCGAGCCGCTGCTCTGCCTGACCAAGGCCGACCTGGCCGGCCCCGAGGGGGTGCTCGGCTACTACGCCGAACTGGAGCTGCCGTACGTGCTGATCCGGCCGGACTCCGACCTCGACGCCCTGCGCAGCCTGCTCGCCGGCCGGATCTCCGTCCTGGTGGGGCACTCCGGGGTGGGCAAGTCGACGCTGGTCAACCGGCTGGTGCCGGACGCCGCGCGGGCGGTCGGCACGGTCAGCGCGATCGGCCGGGGCCGGCACACCTCCACGAGCGCGGTGGCGCTTCGGCTGCCCCCGCTGCCCGAGGATGCAGCGCACGGCGGGGACGCCGCCGCGCCGCGACCCGGGGCCGCCGCCGGCTGGATCATCGACACCCCGGGGGTACGCAGCTTCGGGCTGGCACACGTCTCCGCCGACAGCCTGCTGCACGGCTTCCCCGACCTGGTGGAGGGCACGGTCGACTGCCCCGCCAACTGCCCGCACACCCCGGAGGCTCCCGACTGCGGGCTCGACGCCTGGGTGGCGGCCGGCAAGGCGGACCCGCGCCGGCTGGCCTCGTACCGCCGGCTGCTCGCCTCCCGGGCGGGCGAGGGCGACCCGCCCGCCGGGGCGTGAGGCCCGGGCCGTCGGTAGGTTGGGGCACGTGACCGGGTACGCCGACGACCTCGCCCTCGCCCACCTGCTCGCCGACGCCGCCGACGCCGTCTCCACGGCCCGGTTCCGGGCGCTCGACCTGCGGGTCGACGCGAAGCCCGACCTGACCCCCGTCTCCGACGCGGACACCGCCGTGGAGCGGGAGATCCGGGCGCTGCTGGCCACGCACCGGCCGGCCGACGGTCTGCTCGGCGAGGAGTACGGCGAACAGCCGGCCAGCGGCCCGGACGGCCGGCGCTGGGTGGTCGACCCGATCGACGGCACGAAGAACTTCATCCGCGGCGTGCCCGTCTGGGCCACCCTGATCGCGCTGCTGGAGGGGGACCGCCCGGTCGCCGGCCTGGTCTCCGCGCCGGCCCTCGGCCGCCGCTGGTGGGCCGCGCTCGGCGAGGGCGCGTACGCGGGGCCGGACGCCGCCGGCGGCGCGCCCATCCGGGTCTCCGGCGTCCGGGACCTGGCGGACGCGAGCTTCTGCTACTCGTCCCTGACCGGATGGGAGTCCGCCGGCCGGCTGGACGCGATGCTCCAGCTCATGCGGGACACCTGGCGCAGCCGGGCGTACGGCGACTTCTACGGCTACATGCTGCTCGCCGAGGGCGCGCTGGACGTGATGGTGGAGCCGGAGCTGTCGCTGTGGGACGTCGCCGCGCTGGTGCCGATCGTCACCGAGGCGGGTGGGACGTTCACCGACCTGGCCGGCCGGCCCGCGCCCTCGGGCGACGCCGGCACCGAGAGCAGCGCCGTGGCCAGCAACGGCCCGCTGCACGCCGACATCCTCGCCCGGCTGGGTCGGCCAGCCGAGCACTGACCTCCGGCAACCTCTATCCTCGCCAGGTGGTCTCCTCCGGGTGGTGCTTCCTCGCGGCGATGATCGTCGCGTACGGCGTCGCCAACCTGCTCCAGTCGGTCGCCGCCGCCCGCACCACCGTCCACCACACCTTCGACCCGGGGCTGCTGCTGCGGCTGGCCGGGCACCGCACCTACCTGGTCGGGCTGGCGTGTCAGGTGGCCGGGTTCGTGCTGGCCTTCCTGGCCCGGCGGGACCTGCCGCTCTTCCTCGTGCAGTCCAGCGTCGCGGCCGGGCTCGGGGTCACCGCCCTGCTCGGCGTGCTGGTCCTGAAGTGGCGGTTGCCGGCGGCCGAGGTGGCCCTGCTGGTGCTGCTCTTCGCCGGGATCTCCGCGCTGGTGCTCTCCGCCCGGCCCGCGCCGTCCAAGCCGCTCGGCACCGCCGGCATGATCACCCTGGCGGTGACGCTCGGCGTGATCGCGGTGCTCGGCTTCTTCGCCGTACGCCTGCACGGGGCGCCGGGCTCGGTGGCGCTCGGCTCGCTGGCCGGGCTGGCGTTCTCCGCCGCCGCGGTGGCCGCCCGACCGCTGGCCTCGGCCTCCACGGCGGAGGCGCTCGTCCGGGACCCGCTGCTCTACCTGCTGATCGCGCACTCGATCGTCGGCCAGCTCCTGCTCGGCCTGGCCATGCAGCGCGGCTCGACCACGGCCGCCGTGGCCGCGATGGACGCCGCCGGGGCGGTGCCCGCCGCGATCGTCGGCCTGCTGCTGCTCAACGACAAGATCTGGCCCGGCCGGGAGTGGCTCGCCGCGGCCGGGTTCCTGGTCACCCTCGCCTCGGTCATCGGCCTCACCCGGTACGCCGAACCCCAGCACCACCACGCGGTGGCCGGGGCACGGGACCGGGCCGTGGTCGGCGTCGGCCGCCCGGTCTGAGACACGGGGCCGGCGGGCCGCTCCCTCAGGCCGCCTCGACCGGCTTGCGGCGGCGCACCACCCGCTCGTAGAGCCGCTCCAGCGCGCCCGCCGTCCGCTCCCAGGTGTAACTGCACCGCACCCGGTCGACGGCGGCGTGCCCGTACGCGAACCGTCCGGCGTTGTCGGAGAGCAGCCGGCGCAGGGTCACGCCGAGGACGCGCACGTCGCCCGGCGGCACCAGCCGCCCGGTGACCTCGTCGACCACCGCGTCGGCGATCCCGCCCATGGCGTAGCCGACCACCGGCACGCCGCAGGCCATCGCCTCCAGCGACACCCGCCCCGCGGACGAGTAGTGCGGGGTGCAGGCGACCACGTCGGCCGAGCGGTACCAGGTGGCCATCTGCTCGTGCGGCACCGCGCCCACCAGCGTCACCTGGTCGCCCACCCCGTTCCGCTCGGCCAGCTCGCGCAGGCGGCGGGCCTCGGCGTGGCCGGCGAGCTGCTCGGCGGGCGGGCCGCCGGCGATCACCAGCTCGGCGTCGCCGACGAGCCGCATGGCCCGGATCAGGTCCTCCTGGCCGTGCCCGGCCGACAGTCCGACGGAGAGGATCCGGGCCCGCTGGTCGCGGGGCGCGGCCTCGCCGTCGGGGTGGAACTGCTCGGTGTCGACGCCGGCCGGCACCATCGCCACGGAGGCGCGTTGCAGCCCCATCCGGGTCAGCTCGTCGACCTCGTCGTTGCACTGGGCGACCGCGATGTCCACCGCCCGGGTCAGCGCCCGCTCCAGCGGGATCCGCTCCCCCGGGCCGTCGTACTCGCGGCCGAGGTGGCGCAGTTGCTCGACACCGAGGGAGTGGAAGGTCTGCACCACCGCGATGTCGGTCTCGCGCACCGCGTGCGCCGCGGCCAGTCCGCCGATCCAGTAGTGCCCGTGCACCACCTCCGGCTGCCAGTCGCCCGCCCACCGGTCGGCCAGCCAGGTGCCGAACTCGGCCACGTGGGGGACCAGCTCGGCGGTGGGGATCGGGGCGGCCGGGCCGACGGGCACCCGCTCCACCCGGTAGCCGTCGACCGTCGCCGTGTCCGGCAGGCCCGGGTCGTCGCGCCGTTCGTACACCCGGACGTCGTGGCCCCGCGCGGCCAGTTCGGCGGCGACCCTCGCGATGTGCTGGTGGGTGCCGACGGTCGGACCGTCGGCACGCCTGGGCGGGCCGGCGTGCGCGCAGACGAGGCCGACGCGCATGGGTCACCTCCATGCGATCTTCTCGAGCGGTGGTCCTCGGTCAGAGGGTCCCATTAACCAGACCCTCGGGAGCCGAAACCTGGCAGATCGGGAAGAGCCCGGCGGGTGCTTGCGTGACGGCAAGCGTCGCGGCCGGGTCGCGCGTCACCCACCGACGGTCATCCGACCCACAATCGGCCGCATGACCCCTGCCAGCCGGGGTACCGCCCAGGAATGCCTCTCACCCGCAGCCTCGCCGACGCCACCGTCGTGCTCACCGGCGCCTCCAGCGGGATCGGGACGGCCACGGCGTACGCCCTCGCCCGACGCGGCACCGCCGTCGTGCTGGCCGCCCGCAGCGAGCCGGCCCTCGGGCGGGTCGCGCAGCGGTGCCGGGAGCTGGGCGGGCGGGCGCTGGTCGTGCCGACCGACGTGACCGACCCGGCGGCCGTCGAGCGGCTCGCCGCCCGCGCGGTGGCCGAGTTCGGCCGGATCGACGGGTGGGTCAACAACGCCGCGGTCAGCGCGGTCGGGCTCTTCGACGAGATCCCGGTGGAGGAGTTCCGTCGGGTGCTGGAGGTGAACCTGCTCGGCGCCGCGTACGGCACCCGGGCCGCCCTGCCCCACCTCGGCGCGGCGGGCGGCGGGGTGCTGGTCAACAACGCCTCGGTGCTGGCCGAGGTGGCGATGCCCTACCAGTCGGCGTACAACGCGACGAAGCACGGCATCCGCGGCCTGGCCGACACGGTCCGCCAGGAGCTGCGGGTCACGGGGCGGGGAAACATCTCGATCTGCACGGTGCTGCCGGCCACCATCGACACCCCGTTCTTCCGGCACGCCGCCAACCACAGCGGGCGGGAACTGGTGCCGCCGCCCCCGGTCTACCCGCCGGAGGTGGTGGCGGAGACGATCGTCCGGATGCTGCGCCGGCCCCGGCGCGAGGCGTACGCCGGTGGGGCCTCCCGGCTGATCGGCCTGCAGTGGCGGGTCGCCCCGGCGCTGGCCGAACGGGCGCTCGGCTGGTACGCCCACCGCACCCAGTTCGGACCGGCCCCGCAGCTCGACAGCACCGGCAACGTCTTCCAGGCCGACGCGGCGGCGCGGCGCGACGGCGGCTGGCACGGCCGGCGCCGGCACCTGGTGCGGATGACCGCCGCCTTCGGGCTGGCGGCGGCGGGAACGGCCGTCGGGACGGTGGCGGCGATGGCCCGCCGAGCGCGGACGGGCCGCTGATGCGCCGGGCCGAGCGGAGCGGTGCGGGGCCCGCCCCGGGAGGGCACAATGGGACGATCATGCCGACCGACGTGCGCTGCCGGGTGGAGACGGACGAGTCGTCCGGGGTGGTCCGGCTGACCGGCGTCCTCGACCGGCTTGAGGTCGGCACGGTGCGCGCCGGGCTGCTCGCCCGGCTCTGCGCCCGGCCCGGCCCGGTGGTGGCCGACCTGACCGGCCTGGCGATGCCCGATCCGGCCGCCCGGGGCGTCTTCGCGGAGGTGCGCCGGGAGGTCCTCGACTGGCCCGCCGCCGACCTGCTCCTCTGCGACCCGACCACCACCGTCGACGGCGCGCCGGCCTGGCCGACCCTGGAGGGGGCGATGGCCGGGCTGGCCGCCGCGCCGATGGCCGCGGTGGTCAGCGCCGACTTCCCACCCGCCGTGGAGGCCGCCCGGCAGGCCCGGCACCTCGTCACCGAGGGCTGCCGCCGCTGGGGGCTGGACGAGCTGGCCGAGCCGGGGTGCATCGCGGTCACCGAGCTGGTCGGCAACGTGGTCGCCCACGCGCACACCGCGATGACGGTGCGGCTGGCGCCCCGGGACGACACCCTGCACCTCGCCGTGCGCGACCACTCGTCGCGGCAGCCGGCCTTCGCCGGGCCGGCGCCGGTGGACACCGTCGGCGGGCGCGGCCTGCTGCTGATCGACACCGTCGCCCGCCGCTGGGGCAGCAGCCGGGTGCCGGACGGCAAGGTCGTCTGGTGCGTCCTGTACGCCGCGGACGAGGCCGGCCTCGGCGGCTGACCGCCGCCCCGATCCTCCCCGTCCGTCCCGGAAGGCGACGCTTCCGCCCGGATGGCCACGCCCGGCACCGGTTACGCCGGGAGGGCAGTGGGTAGTGGTCAGCCATGCGCGACGACCAGTACCCGACCCCCGTGTCCGACCCCGAGGCGGAGGGCCTGCCCGACACCGCCGACGACGACTCGACCGCCAACGACGACGTCCTGACCGGGCGCGAGGCGGACGGACCGGAGCCGGCGCAGCTACCCGCCGACCGGACGCCGGTGGCGGTGGACCGGTACGGGACCACCGCCGAGGAGCAGCTCGACGGCGAGTCGCTGGACTACAAGCTCGACCGGGAGCAGCGTGAACGCCCGGCCGACGATCCGCTGGCCGGCCCCGTCGACCCGGACATCGCCGCCGAGGCCGACAGCGAGGAGGCCGCGGCGCAGGCCCAGCTCGACGCGGACGTGATCGACCCGGGGCCCACCTCCGACCCGGACTCGCCGGTCTCCCTCTACGACCACGGCAGGCTCGGCACCACCGCCGACGCCCAGGTCGGCCGGCTCGTCGAACCGGACGAGGGGGCGCACACCGACCAGGAGACCGACTCGGTCGCGTACGACGCCGGGTCGGCCGGCGGCGGGGCGAGCGCCGAGGAGTTGGCCATCCACGAGACGCGCCCGCCGCACTCGGTCTGAGGCGGCGCAGGGCTGTCGGAGCGTCCAGCGTTCACCCACCACGTCCAGTGCGCGGCCCGGCAGCCCTCAGTCGTCCAGGCCCCGCTCGATCGCGTACCGGGTCAGCTCGACCCGGTTGTGCAGTTGGAGCTTGCCCAGCGTGTTCTGCACGTGGTTCTGCACCGTGCGGTGCGACAGCCCGAGCCGGTCGGCGATCTGCTTGTAGGACATCCCCTTGGCCACCAGGCGCAGCACCTCGGTCTCCCGGTCGGTGAGCCGGGGCGCCGGGTCCCGGCCCGCCGTCGGGGCGGCCCCGGCCGGGGCGGCGGCCAGCCGGCGGTACTCGCCGAGGACCAGGCCGGCCAGGCCGGGTGTGAAGACCGGCTCCCCCGCCGCCGTCCGGCGCACGGCGTCCAGGAACTCGGCCGGGGCGGCCGACTTCACCAGGTAGCCGGTGGCGCCCGCCTTCACCGCGTCCAGCACGCTCTGCTGCTCGCCGCTGGCCGACAGCATCAGCACCCGCACCTCCGGCAGCGCGGCGCGCAGCCCGCGGATCACCTCCACCCCGGAGACGTCCGGCAGTTGCAGGTCGAGGACGACCACGTCGGGCCGGGCGGCGGCGGCCACCCGGACGGCCTGCCGGCCCTCGCCGCTGGTGGCGACGACGACGTGGCCGGCCTCGGTGAGGTCCCGGGCCACCCCTTCCCGCCACATCGGGTGGTCGTCGACCACCATCACGCGCACACCCGTCATGAGCCCATCTTCGTTCGCGACCCGCGGGGCCCGCAGACCGGCTCACTCCTCGCGGGCACCGTCGCTCCCCCTCGGGACGGTCAGTTCCACCTCGGTACCGGCACCGGGCGCGGAGGTGATCCGCACCGTGCCGCCGAGGTCGGCGAGGCGGCCCCGGATGGACCGCGCGACGCCGAGCCGCCCCTCGGCAGCGGCCTCGGCCAGGCGGCCGTCCGGAAACCCCGGCCCCTCGTCGCGGACGGAGACCGTCACCGTCGCCCCCTCGTCCTCGATCAGCACCCAGGCCCGCCCGTCCGCGTGCCGGGCGACGTTGTCCAGCGCGGCGGCGGTCGCGGCCACCAGCTCGTGGGCCACCGGCCCGGGCAGCGGCACCGGGGTGGCCGGCGCGGACAGCGAGACCGCCGCCGACGCGTACCGGCCGAGCAGCGCCCGCAGGTCCACCGGCCCGCCGTCGGTGTCGGCGCCGGCCGGCGCGGTGCCGGCGATCAGGGCGCGCAGCGCGGCCTCCTGCTCCCCCGCGAGCCGGGCCAGCTCGCCGGCCTCGCCGTCCAGGTGGGCGCCGCGCCGCTGCACCAGGGCGAGCACCTGGAGGACGCCGTCGTGGATGTCCCGGGCCAGCCGCTCCCGCTCCCGGGTCGCCGCCTCCAGCTCCACCGCCCGGTGCAGCCGCTCCTCGGCGGTCACCGCCAGCCGGGCGACGTGCCCGACGACGACCCCGGCGAGCAGCAGCAGGATCACCCCGGTGAGCGAGGACTGGCCGATGCGTTCGCGGGTGACGAGGTCCGCCGCCCCGACCGCCAGGGCGGCCACCGTGCCCCGGCGCCGCCCGCCGGAGACGGCCCAGGCGAGCACCGGGCCGGCCAGCCAGGCCACCGCCAGGGTCGGCACCCCGGCGGCGAGCGCCGCACGCCCGGCCACCCATGGGCTGACCAGCAGGATGCCGAGGACGACCGCGAGGTCCGCGGCGAGCAGCGGCCAGCCCCGCCGGGCCGGGCGGGCGTAGCCGACGGCGGTCACCCCGGTCCAGGCCGCCATCAGCAGGACCACGCCGACGGCCGCCAGGGGGTGGGCGTACCGGTCGAAGTGCCGCAGCGCCAGCACGCAGACGTACGCCAGGGAGGCCACCCGGAACACGGCGATGGCCCGCCAGAGCGGGACCTCGAATCCACTGGGCGGCGTCGGCACGGTCGTCACGATGCCACAGCCCGCGTGGCGGCCGACGGGCTGGCGGATGCACGCCGGGAAGCGCTGGCGTACGGTGGGAATTCCGCAACAAGTTCTGTGATCCGCTGTCGGGACGGGGCCATGACGAGTGCAGAATCCCCGGTACCGCGTACGGTTGTGCCCATCGAACCTTCCCTCCTGATCGCCGAGGCCTTCGACCAGGCCCAGGTGACCGAGTTGCGGCACTCGGTCACTTCCTGCGCGCACACCGCCGGGCTGGCCGGCCAGCGCCTGGACGACTTCGTGCTGGCGGTCAACGAGCTGATCACGAACGCGGTCCGGCACGGCGGGGGCCGGGGCTGGCTGCGACTGTGGCGGCAGTCGGGGCTGGTCGTCTGCGAGGTCGCCGACCACGGCGGGGGGATCAGCACGCAGCGGCTCGGCGACCGGGCCCGCCCCGCACCGGACACCGCCGGCGGGTGGGGCCTCTGGTTGGCCCGGGAGTTGAGCGACAGCATGGAGGTCGAGACCGGCGCCGCCGGCACGACCGTACGGATCAGCGCTGCCGTCGGCACCCCCGAACACATCGGCCGCCACCGCCGCGACTGACCCTCCCTCCCCCGACCCCGGCGATCTTGCACTTTCGGCCCTCGAAATGGGCGCCGTGCCCGATTCGCCGGGGCCACCAGTGCAAGATCGCGGGGAGGGCAGGGGCGGGAGCGGGCGAGGGGTCAGGAGAAGAGGGCGCTGACGGACTCGCCGTTGTGGATGCGGCGCACCGCCTCGGCGAGCGCCGGAGCCACCGAGAGGACCGCCAGCTTCGGCACCCGCTTGTCGGCCGGGATCGGCACGGTGTTGGTGCAGACGATCTCCAGCACGCCCTCCTGCTCGCTGAGCCGCTGGAGCGCGCCGCTGGAGAAGAGGCCGTGCGTGCAGGCCAGCCGGATCGAGCGAACCTTCCGCTCGCGCAGGTGCTCCATCAGCTCGATCACCGTGCTGCCCTTGGCGATCTCGTCGTCCAGCACGATGACGTCCCGGTCGGCCACGTCGCCGATCACCGCGCTGATCTTGACCCGGTCGTCGCTGAACCGCTGCTTCGCCCCGGCCGCCACCGGCGTGCCGAGCCGGCGGGCGAACGCCGCGGCCTCCTTGGCGTTGCCCAGGTCCGGCGAGACCACCACCGTGTTGCTCAGGTCGTAGCGGCTGAAGTGGGCGGCCAGCTCGCGCAGCGCGTGCAGGTGGTCGACCGGCACGCTGAAGAAGCCGTGCACCTGGGGCGAGTGCAGGGTCATCGCCAGCACCCGGTCCGCCCCCGCCGAGGTGAGCAGGTCGGCCACGAGCCGCCCGCCGATGGAGATGCGCGGCGCGTCCTTCTTGTCCGACCGGGCGTACGCGTAGTGCGGCAGCACCACGGTGATCCGGCCGGCGGAGGCGCCCCGGGCCGCGTCGATCATGAGCAGCAGCTCGACCAGGTTCTCCTGCACGGGCGGGACCAGGGGCTGGATCAGGAAGACGTCGCGCTCCCGGCAGTTGGCCTGCAACTGCACTTCCAGGCAGTCGTTGGCGAACCGGGACACCCGCACCGGGTGCAGGGGCACACCGAGGTGGGCACAGATCTCGGCGGCGAGGTCGGGATGGGCGGTACCACTGAAAACGGCGATGTCGCGCACGTCCGCACATCGTACGGACGGCGCCCGGACCGGGCCCCGATCGGGGCCGCGCCGGTCGGCGGAGCGCGGCCGGTCCGGGTACGGTGCTGCCGTGACCCCCCAGTACGTCGCCGCCATCGACCAGGGCACCACCTCCTCGCGGTGCATCGTCTTCGACCAGGCCGGGGAGATCGTCTCCGTGGCGCAGCGGGAGCACCGGCAGGTCTTCCCCCGACCCGGCTGGGTGGAGCACGACGCCGAGGAGATCTGGGACAACGTGGAGCTGGTGGTCCGGGAGGCGTTGCGGGCCGCCGGGACCGACGCCGCCGGGCTCGCCGCCGTGGGCATCACCAACCAGCGGGAGACCACCCTCGTCTGGGACCGGGCCACCGGGCGGCCGGTGGCCAACGCGATCGTCTGGCAGGACACCCGCACCGGGCCGCTGCTGCACGAGCTGGCGCAGGCGTACGGCGAGGAGTGGTTCCGCTCCCGCACCGGCCTGCCGCTTGCCACCTACTTCGCCGGGCCGAAGCTGCGCTGGCTGCTGGACCACGTCGACGGGCTGCGCGAGCGCGCCGAGGCCGGCGAGGTGCTCTTCGGCACGATGGACAGCTGGCTGGTCTGGAAGCTGACCGGCCGGCACGTGACCGACGTGACCAACGCCAGCCGCACCATGCTGATGGACCTGACCACCCTCGACTGGAGCCCGGAGCTGCTCGACGCGATGGGCGTGCCGGCCGCCGTGCTGCCGGAGATCCGCAGCTCCGCCGAGGTCTACGGGGAGGCGACCGGGGTGCTGGCCGGGGTGCCGGTGGCCAGCGCGCTCGGCGACCAGCAGGCCGCCCTGTTCGGGCAGACCTGTTTCCAGCCGGGCGAGGCGAAGTGCACCTACGGCACCGGCAGCTTCCTGCTGCTCAACACCGGCGCCAGCCCGGTCCCCTCCGCCCACGGCCTGCTCACCACGGTCGCCTACCGCATCGACGGCCAGCCCGCCGCGTACGCGCTGGAGGGGGCGATCGCGGTCACCGGCTCGCTGGTGCAGTGGCTGCGGGACAACCTCGGGCTGATCTCCACCGCCGGTGAGGTGGAGGAGCTGGCGGGCACCGTCGACGACAACGGCGGCTGCTACGTCGTACCGGCCTTCTCCGGGTTGTTCGCCCCGCACTGGCGCAGCGACGCGCGCGGGGTGATCGCCGGGCTGACCGGCTACATCACCAAGGGGCACCTGGCCCGGGCCGTGCTGGAGGCGTCGGCGTGGCAGACCCGCGAGGTGGTCGACGCGATGAACGCCGACTCCGACGTGGCGCTGCGCCGGCTCCGGGTCGACGGCGGCATGACCGCCAACGGGCTGCTGATGCAGTTCCTCGCCGACGTGCTCGACGTGCCGGTGGTCCGCTCCCGGATCACCGAGACCACCTGCCTCGGCGCCGCGTACGCGGCCGGCCTGGCGGTCGGCTTCTGGCCGGACCTGGCGACGCTGCGCGCCAAGTGGCGCTCCGACGCGCAGTGGGAGCCGACCATGGATGCGGCCCACCGCGAGCGCGAGCTGCGCAACTGGCGCAAGGCCGTCGAGCGCACCCTCGACTGGGTCGACTGACGACACGGACCGGGCTCGTCTCGGCGCGCCGCCCGGTCACCTCGGCAGGTCGTGGGAGAGGGAGTAGCCCGTCTTCACCGGCCGCATGACGCTCGCGAGCAGCGACATGGTCAGTTGGGCCCGGCTCGCCCCGTTGTCCAGCCCCCGCGTGCAGCCGTTCCAGTTGACCCGTACCCGCACCTCGTCGCCCTGGTGCCGCACCAGGAGCAGGGCCTCGTAACCGACCGGGTCCGGCGGGGCACAGGCCAGACCGGGGGGCGCGGGGTTTCCCCCGGGACGGGCGGCGTTCAGCGCGGCGGCGAGCGCTGTTGCCTCGGCACCGGTGAGCCGGGCCGACGCATCGAGCCGGCCGCGGCGCTCCCGGTACGGGTCCAGCGATCCGTAGGAGCAGATGGAGATCGAGGACGGATCGCCCGGCACGAAGGGTGTGCGCTTCCGATCCTCCGTGGTCTGCGCCGTCGGCCGGCCCGGCGACTCCTGCCCGGGCAGCGGCGCGGGGGCGACCGGCAGGAGACGGGTGGAGCAACCGGCGTGGTCGGTCTCCACCAGTCGGAAGCTGTCGAGGATCCGCCGGGTGGTGGCCTCGTCCCGGGTCCGCACGGTCACCGCGACCTGCTGCCCGGGCACGGTCACGGTGCCAGCGAACCGCCCGTCGGGCAGCCGCCCCTCCGCGCGCACGGCGAGCACCCCACCCACGTCGACCGCCCGCTGGACGAACCCGGCACCGCCGGGCTGACTCGGTTCCATCGGCCACTGGTCGATGACGGCGATCTCCTTGTCCACCGGCTCCGGAGTCGCACAAGCGCGCTCCAGGTGTTTGGCCCGCACCACGCTCGGCGCGTCGGTCATCCCGCAGCCGGAGTCGTTGACCGTCCAGTGCGCCGGCACCCGGATCTCCGCGCCGAGGGAGCTCTCCCAGCGCCAGTCGGCGGTCGCCGCCCGGTCCTGCGCCGCCGTGTCGACCGCCGGGGGCCGGGCCGGGCGGTCGCCGGTCAGCGCCGGAACCACCCCCACGGTGACGAGCACCGCCACGGCCGCCGCCCCGGTCCCCGCCACCCGGGCCCGGCGACGTCGCCGGGCCACCCGCGCCCGTACCGCCCCGGCCAGGTCCCCGCCGCCCTCCTCGGCCTCGGCCTCGTGGCTGAGGAAGGTGTCCCGGAGCAGCGTCTCGACGTCGTACCGGCTCATGGCAGCGCCTCCCGATCGATCGTGGGCACCGTGGCCCGGAGCGTGGCGAGGGCCCGGGCAGCCTGCGACCGCACGGTGGCCGGGGCGCAGCCGAGGACCTCGGCGATCTGGGTGTCGGAGAGGTCCTCGTAGTAGCGCAGCACCAGCACCGCCCGCTGGCGGCGCGGCAGCCGGCGCAGCAGCGCCCAGGCGGCGTCGCGCGCCGCGTGGCTGCCGGCGTCGTCCGGGCCGGCCGCCCCGTCAGCGGGGGCGGCGACCGGCAACTCGCGCGAGGAGAGCCGCCGCCACCAGCGCAGGTTCTCGTTGACCAGGACCTGCTTGAGGTACGCCTCGGGCCGGCTCATCCCGGCCACCCGCGCCCACCGCACGTACGCCTTGGCCAGCACCGACTGCACCAGGTCCTCGGCCTGGTGCCGGTCCCCGGTGAGCATCAGCGCGAACCGCAGCAGGGCTCCCCCGCGGGCGGTCACGAACTCCTCGAACGTCGGCTGCATGGCACCTCCGCCCCAGGAAAGTCCGTGGGGTGGCCGAGGTGCTGCACCGGTCGGGAAATCAGCCCCAGCGGTTGCCGGTGAGCTTCTCGTAGACGTCGACGTAGCGGGCCCGGGTCGCCTCGACCACCTCGGCCGGCACCTCGGGCGCCGGGGCCTGCTTGTCCCAGCCGCTCTCCACGGCCCAGTCCCGGACGTACTGCTTGTCGTAGGAGAACTGCGCCCGGCCCGGCTGGTACGACTCGGCCGGCCAGAACCGGGACGAGTCGGAGGTGAGCAGCTCGTCGCCGATTGTCAGGGTGCCGTCCGGCGCCCAGCCCAGCTCGATCTTGGTGTCGGCGACCAGGATGCCCCGGTCGGCGGCCAGCTCGGCGCCCCGGCGGTAGAGGTCGATGGTGATCCGGCGCAGCCGCTCGGCGGTCTCGGCGCCGACCTTGTCCACCACCTCGGCGAAGGTGATCGGCTCGTCGTGCTCCCCCACCGGCGCCTTGGTCGACGGGGTGAAGATCGGCTCGGGCAGGATGGACGCCTCGACCAGGCCGCGCGGCAGCTCCACGCCGGAGACGGCACCGGTGCGCTGGTACTCCTTGAGGCCGCCGCCGGTCAGGTAGCCCCGGGCGACGCACTCCACGGGCACCATCTCCAGCCGCCGGCAGCGGATCGCCCGGCCGGCGAACTCGGCCGGCACGTCGGTGGCGGAGATGACGTGGTTCGGCACCAGGTCGGAGAGCTGCTCGAACCACCACAGGGACAGCGCGGTGAGCAACTTGCCCTTGTCGGGGATCGGCGTCGGCAGCACCACGTCGTAGATCGAGATGCGGTCGGAGGCGACCAGGATCAGGTCGTCGCCGTCGGCGTAGACGTCCCGTACCTTGCCCGAGTGCAGAAGTTCCACGCGGCCTAGTACACCACGCGACCTGCGTACGGCCTCCGGCGGTGGCGGACGGCATCGATGCCGACGACAGCGGGTGCGGCGGTGTGGCCGGACGGACGTTGACACCCTCCCGCACCGCCTGCGTGAATGATCCGGCCGCCCCGCCCATCCGGTCCCAGGAGACTCCGTGCCCGCTGTCCGCTCCCCGCTGCCCCGTCACGGGGCGGACCCGGGCCGGCGGCGGGTGCTCGCCGCGCTGCTGGGGGCGCCGGTGCTCGCCACCGGCGGGCTCACCGGGTGCAGCGAGGAGCAGGCGGCCCCGACGGAGAGCGGCCCGGTCGAGCTGTCGGTCTTCTGGTACGGCGGACCGAAGCGGGCCGCGCTCACCGAGCGGGTGCTGCGGCTCTACACGGACCGCAACCCCCACGTCGGCTTCCGGATCACCTGGCAGGGCGTCGACGGCTACTACGACCGGCTGGCCACCCAGGCCGCGGGCGGCAACGTGCCCGACCTGATCCAGGTCGACGACAGCATGCTCGCCGAGTACGCCCGCCGCGAGATCGTCCTGGACCTCACCGGGTACGTCGCCGACCACCGGCTGGACCTGCGGAGCCTGCCGCCGGGCCTGGTCCGTTACGGGCAGGTCGACGGGCGGACGGTGGGCGTCGCGGCGGGGCAGACCGCAGCCGCGCTGGTCCACAACCGCACGCTGCTGCGCCGGCTGGGCGTGCCCGAGCCGGGCGACGGGATGACCTGGCCGGAGTACGTCGCCTGGGCGCGGCGGGTCACCCTGGCCAGCGAGGGCCGGGTGGCCGGCACGATGGACGCCTCCGGCGACTATCGCGCCTTCTGGCACTGGCTGCGCGGCCAGGGCGGTGAGTTCTACCGGGGCCGGCAGCTCGGCTTCGACGCCGACGCGCTGGTCGAGTGGTTCGAGCTGTGGCGGCGCGCCCGGTCCGACCGGGCCACCCCAAGTGCCGCCCTGGTCGAGCAGGCCGACAGCGGCGAACCGGCCCGGCAGCTGGTGGTCACCGGCGCCGCGGCCGCCTCCTTCGCCTGGTCGCACCAGCTTCCGGAGCTCCAGCGGCTCACCGGCGCCGAGCTCGGCCTGGCCGCCCTGCCCGGCCCGCCGGAGGCGCAGTGGGCGCGGGCGTCGATGTTCTGGGCGGGCTTCCGCGGCACGCGGCAGCCCGCCGTGGTGGCGGACGTGATCAACTTCCTGACCGGCAACGGCGAGGTGGGCACGGTGCTCGGTCACGAACGGGGGCTCAGCCCCAGCCTCGCCGTCCGCCGCTACGTGGAGGGCAGCATCACCGACCCGGCGCAGAAGCGCGCGGCGGCGTTCGGCACCGCGCTGGACGACCGGTTGGGACCGGCGCCCAGCCCGCCACCGCAGGGCCATCCCCGGGTGCGCGCGCTGCTGCTGGAGGCCGCCGAGAGCATCCGCAGCGGGGCGGCCGGCAGCCGGGCGGCGACGTCGCGCTTCATGGCCAGGGCGGAAGCCGCCCTGGCCGGATAGCGGCCGTCCGGCAGGCGCCGACCCGCCGGCTCAGCGCGGCGGGCCGCCGCGCCGGTTGCGCATCATCCGCAGCACCAGGAAGACGATCACGGCGACCACGACGAGGCAGCAGAGCAGGCTGAGGAAGCCGAAGCCGCCACTGCGGCGTCGCCGCGCGGCCTCCACCACCAGCTCACCCGTGCCGGTGGACGCCCAGGCCGCGACGGGCACGAACACCGACAGCACGACGGCACCGAGGACCGCGCTGAGCCGGCCCCACCACTTACCGAAGGAAGACATGCTGACATCCTCGCCGACAACCGCAACCCTGGCACGCCGGTCGCGGGCAACCCGCCGGCAGGATCCGGACCGGCGCGGTCGGGCCCGGAGACGCCGAAAGACCCCCGAGATGCCGAAAGACCCCGGAAACGCCGGAAGACCCCGGAGATAATCTCCGGGGTCTTCCGCGAGAGTAGCGGGGACAGGATTTGAACCTGCGACCTCTGGGTTATGAGCCCAGCGAGCTACCGAGCTGCTCCACCCCGCGTCGGCTCGTTAACTCTATCGCATCCCTCGCCCCGATGATCAGCGGGCCCCCGATCCCGCCCGGATTCCCCTCCCGGCCGCGTCACCGAGGCAGCCGCGGACGCGTGACCCGGGGCCCAAGACTGGCGGGGACTCCGGGTCGCGTCCGTCGCCGGCGGCACGGCCCAGAGCCCGGTTCCTGCCCGAAAACGCGGAACGGCCCCGAGGATCTCCCTCGGGGCCGTTCCGACGTGGTAGCGGGGACAGGATTTGAACCTGCGACCTCTGGGTTATGAGCCCAGCGAGCTACCGAGCTGCTCCACCCCGCGTCGGCTCGTACACCGTATCTCACCACCCCCGGCCACCGCAAAACGACCCCCGAGCGGGGCGGTCCGGGCCGCGCGCCGCCGCCCGGACCGCCGTACGGCTCAACCCAGCCAGTCCTCGATCGCGTCGACCGCCCGCCGGCTGTCGGCGTCGACCTGGGACCGCTCGGCGGAGGTGCCCTCCCAGCCCTGCTCCCAGAGCACGGTCACCACGTCCCCTACCCGGATCGCCCGGATCAGCCGGACCTCCTCGCCGCCCGTCGGCTCGCCCTCGACGTCCCGACCCGGCGTCCGGATCTCGAACAGCACCGAGTCGTCGCCGAATCCGCCGTCGGCCAGCAGCCGCACCCGGGACGTCGACGGGTTGCCGCCGCTCACGCCCGGCTGCTCGGGGCAGGCTCGCACCGCCGCCCGCAGCTCGCGCAGGAAGTCGTCGGCCCGGCCCGGACGGTAGACGGTGACGCTGTGCGCGTAGCTGCCGTCGGGGACGTACCCCTGCGGGGTCTGGGGCAGCTTGTAGGCGAGGTTCCGGGTGCGGCGCTGCACGATCCCGGCGTCGCTGCCGTACCGGGCGTCGCAGAGCCCCGGCAGCGCCGCGGTGTCGCGGAAGACCGGGTCGATGCCCGTCCGGTTCGCGGCCGCCTGGACGAAGAAGGCCCGGTCCGGGACCGAGGTGGGCGTACGCGGCGGCGCGGCGCCGGTGCTCCCCGGCGTCGTCGCGGGCGTGCCCCGCGTCGGGGGCGTGCCCGTCACCGACGGCGCGCCGGTCGGCGTGCCCGTCGCCGCCGACGACGGAGTGGGCGCCGGCGGTGCCGGGGTGCCGGCGGGCGGCGGGAGGGGGGTGGCGTCCCCGGCCAGCACCAGCCGGGTGCCGGTCGCCAGCCCACCGACCAGCAGTGCCGTCGCGAGCGCGGCACCGGTGATCCGGACCCGGGCCCGCCGGTCCGCGCGCCGTCGCACCTGCTGAGGGGCGGCCAGGGTGCGGCCGTCGGCGTCCTCGGCGAGCGACCGGTAGAGATCGGACAGTTCACGCGACATCGTTCGCCTCCAGATCCTCGACGGACAGGTCGGGCAGCAGCGTGGCCAGCCGGGCCCGCCCCCGCGCCAACCAGGACTTCACGGTGCCGGTGGGCACCTGCGTCTCCCGGGCGATGTCCTGCACCGACATGTCGAAGAGGTAGTGCAGGGCGAGCGCCTGCCGCTGGGCGGCCGGCAGTTGGCGCAGCGCGCCCACCAGCAGCACGCCCTCCTCGCCCGGCGGCGGCACCTGCTCCGGCGGCCCCGTACGGCTCAGCATCGCGCGCCAGCCGCGCAGCCGGCGCCACCGGTCGGTGGCCAGCCGCGCGACCACGAGCCGCAGCCAGGCCTCCGGCGCCGGGTGGGTGGTCAGCCGGCCCCACTGCCGCCAGGCCCGGGCGTACGCCTCCTGCACGAGGTCCTGCGCCTCGGTGTGGTCGCCCACCACCGCGTAGCCGTAGCGGAGCATCCGCCGCGAGGTGCTCCGGTAGAACTCGTCGAAGCTTGTTGCGTCCCTCATCTCCCGACCACGCTCCCCCGGCCGTTCCCGCCTCTTGCAGGGAAGACGGCGTCAGGAGGGGGCGGGTTGCGGGGGTCCGGCCGCCGGTCGGGAAAGCGACAGCGCCCCCGGCGCCGGGGACCGGATCGGTCCGCGGGCCGGGGGCGCTGCGGCGGATTGCCTGGTCAGCCGCTCGGCGTCGGTGTCGGTGCGGCGCTGCCGCTGGCCGCCGGGGACGCCGGCGGGCTGCCGCTGGGCGTGGCACCGGGCGTCGGGGCGGTCGCCGCCCGCTGGGCCTGCTGGAAGGCGGTGAGCGCCTCGTCCAGCGCCTTCAGCGCGCGCCCGTACCGCTCGAAGTCGCCGGACGCCTGCGCGGCCCGGACCTCCGTGATGGCGGTCTGGACCCGGTTGGCCGCCTCGGCCAACTCACCGGTCAGCGCGGGCGGCGTGCCGCCCGGCGGGGTGCCGCCCGGCGGCGTGCCGCCGGGCGGTGGCGGCGCGCCCGGGGTGGCGGCCTGCTTGCCCTGCTCGACGAGCTGCTTGATGCCGTCGGCGACGCTGTTGGCCAGCACCACGTAGGAGCCGCCGTCGCCGTAGGACATCAGCACCCGCTGCAACAGCGGCGGCGCGTTCTGCGCGGCGGTCTTCACGTAGACCGGCTCGACGTAGAGCATGCCGTCGCCGAACGGCAGGGAGAGCAGGTTGCCGTACTGCACCTGCGCCTGCGCGGACTGGAGCAGGTTGAGCTGCTGCCGGATGTTGCCGTTCTGGGTCATCGACTGGTGCACCTGTACCGGCCCGGAGACCCGGGTCTGGTCGGGCAGGTCGAGCACCTCGAGCTTCGGCTGCCCGTCCACGTACGACCCGGAGATCAGCGCGGCGAGGTTCTCCCGGCCGTTCGGGGTGACCGCCGAGGTGAGCTGGAAGCGTGGCGACTCCTGGCCGGGGAACTGCGTGAACAGGTAGTACGGCGGCTGCTTCTGGCCGGTGTCGGGGGCGTCCGGCACGTTCGGCACCTGCCAGAAGTCCTGCGCCGAGTAGAAGTCGCCGGGGTCGGTCACGTGGAACCGGGTCAGCAGGTTGCGCTGCACCTTGAACAGGTCGGACGGGTAGCGGAAGTGCTCGGCCAGTTCCACCGGGGTCTCCGACTTCGGCACCACCAGGTCGCCGCCGAACGCCTTGTTCCACGCCTTGAGCACCGGGTCGGTCTCGTCGAACTCGTAGAGCCGGACGGTGCCGTCGTACGCGTCGACGGTGGCCTTGACCGAGTTGCGGATGTAGTTGACGTTCTCCCGGGCGAGCTGGAACGTGCCCCGCCCCGTCAGCTCGTCGGCCGTCTGCTCCTGGAGGTTGATCCGCTCGGCGTACGGGTAGGTCGCCGCCGTGGTGTAGCCGTCGATGATCCACTGGATCCGGCCGTCCACCACCGCCGGGTACGGGTCGCCGTCCAGGGTCAGGAACGGGGCGACCTTCTCCACCCGGTCGCGCGGGTTGCGCACGTAGAGCAGCTTCGAGTTGTCGTTGACCGCGTCGGAGAGCAGGAAGTTCGACTCCTGCTCCTTGATCGCGTAGAGCAGCCGGCGGGTGAACGAGCCGATCTCGACGCCGCCCTCACCGGTGTAGGTGTAGGACTCGCCGCCCTCGCCGACGGGGCGGTCGAACTCCGCCTTCCGCTCCGGGTCGGTCTGGCCGACGATCGCGTAGTCGCCCTCGTCCATCCGCTCGCCGTAGTAGATCCGGGGCTGCTTCGCCGGGATCTGCTCGGTCTGCGCGGCACACTGCTCGTTCGTCTGCGCCTGGCCCTGTTGCTGCTTCTGCTGTTCCTGGGGGTCGCCGAGGAAGCCGGAGACGAAGAACGGCTGGCCGCCGCAGACCACCCGGCTGCCCGGCGCCGCCACGAGGCCGTAGCCGTGGGTGTAGACGGTGTGCCGGTTGATCCAGGTGTTCTGCTGGGGGGTGAGCTGCCGGTAGTTGACCTCGCGGAGGCCGACCACGTAGTCCTGCACCTTGCCGTTGACCGCGTACCGGTCGACGTCCAGCTTCTCGCCGAAGTCGTAGAACTGCCGGACCTGCTGGCGCTGGGTGTAGGTCTCCGAGACCAGTTGCGGGTCGAGCAGCCGGATGTTCGGCACCACGGAGGTGTCCGTGGCCAGGCTCGCCGGCGGGGTCAGGTTGTTCGCCGCGTACGGCGTGGTGGTCACCGACTCCAGCCCGAACGCCGCCCGGGTGGCCTTGATGCTGCGATCGATGTAGGGCGCCTCCTTCTCCTTGGCGCTCGGCTTGACCTCGAAGGTCTGCACCGCCCAGGGGTAGATGCCGCCGATGGCGACCGCGGAGACGCCGAGCAGGGCGAGCGAGATGCCGGGCCAGACCAGGTTCCGCATCCACGCGTTGGAGAAGACGATGATCGCGATGGCCACCACGATGGAGATGTACGCGAGGATCTCCTTGGCCGGCAGCAGCGCGTTGACGTCGGCGTAGCCGGCGCCGTAGACGTTGGCGCCGTCGTTGTACTCCAGCAGCATCGCCCGCCGGTCCAGCACGTACGCGATGGCCTTGAGCAGGACGAAGACCGCGACCAGCGTGCTCAGGTGGGCCCGGGCGGCGTTGGTCATCCGGTCGCCGACGCCCTGGAGCCGGACGCCGCCGAAGATGTAGTGCACGGCCAGCGCGCCGACCACGGACAGCACCACCGCGGTGAAGCCGACCCCGAGCAGGTAGCGCCAGAACGGCAACTGGAAGACGTAGAAGCCGATGTCCACCCCGAACTCCGGGTCCTCGACGCCGAAGTCCCCGCCGTTGCGGAAGAGCAGCCACTGGTTCCACCGGCTCTGCGCCGACAGCCCGGCGAAGAGGCCGACCACGCCGGCGACCAGCGCGATCCACAGGCCGAGCCGGGGGCTCAGCAGCATCCGGTAGCGCTCGAGGGTGGCCTGCTCCGGCGAGTGTGGCCGCATCCGGGGGCGCAGCCGGTGGGCCAGCCAGAGGTTCCCGCCGACGATCACGGCCATGCCGAGGCCGACGGCGAGGAAGAGCAGCAACCGGGTCGCCAGCACGCCGGTGAAGACCTGCGTGTAGCGGACCTCGTCGAACCACAGCCAGTCCGTCCACGCCTGGACACCCCAGCCGAGCAGGGTGAAGAGCACGAACACCCCGACCAGCACACCGATCGTGACGCGTCCGCGTCGGCTCATCCTCGGCAGGGGGCTGCTGCTACGCATGACCACTGTTGGCTCCGCACGCTCGATGTGATCGGCTCCGACCAGGCACCCAGAGTACGGGGTGTTCCTGAACGTGTCGGTCCAAGGTCACGTGGCGACCACGCGGAGCCGCCCCGCGCCGGCCGACGGCGCTCGTCGCGGCGACCGGGTGCGCACCCGATCGGCGCGCGCTCCCTGACGCGACGGGGTCGGCGGCGGCGGAACCGGCCGCGTGCGGCGGTCAGCAGCGGGTCGGCTGTCCGCCGGCGCGCAGCGTCTCCAGGGCGGTCAGCGCCTCGTCCAGCGAGCCGACCCGCAGCAGCGGCAGCCCGGGCTGCGGGTTGCGGACGGCCTCGGCGCAGTTGTCCGCCGGCACCAGGAACGCCACCGCGCCGGCCTCCTTCGCGCCCACCAGCTTCTGCGCGATGCCGCCGATGGGACCGACCCGCCCGGCGTCGTCGATGGTGCCGGTGCCGGCGATGATCTTCCCGCCGGTCAGGTCCTCCGGGGTCAGCTTGTCCACGATGCCGAGGGCGAACATCAGGCCGGCGCTCGGCCCGCCGATGTCCTCCAGGTCGATGTTGAGGGTGAACGGGTGCGGCTGCTGCTGCTCGATCTCGATGCCGATGCGGGGCCGGCCGTCCTGCTCCCGACTGGTCACCTTCGCCGTGGCGGCGGCGCCGCCCCGGGTGTAGCCGATCTCCAGCGCGGTCCCGGCGGGCTTGGCCCGGACCAGCTCGGTGAGCCGGGCGGCAAGCGGCACCGGCTGCCCGTCCACCGAGGTCACCACGTCGCCGGGCTTGAGCACGCCGGCGGCCGGGCCGTCGGCGGCCACGGTCTTGACCACCACCTGGACCGGGTACCCCAGCTCGCTCAGCGCCGCGGTCTCCGCGCTGGTCTGCGAGACCTTGAAGTCCTCGGCGTTGCGCTCGTCGACCTCCTCGCGGCTCTCCCCGGGCGGGTAGACCAGCTCGCGCGGCACGACCGCCTCGTCGTCGGAGAACCAGCCCTGGATCGCCGAGCGCAGCTTGACCGTGGGCTGCACCCCGACCGTGGTCAACCGGAGCTGCCCGGCGGACGTGGAGGTCTCCCGGCCGCTGATCTGGATGACCTCCTTGCCGTTCTCCTTGCCCAGCGTGTTCACGGTCGGCCCGGGGCCGAGCACCACGTACGGGATGGGCGCGCCGAGCACGCCGATGCTGAGCAGGGTGGTGAGCAGAGCACCGAGCAGGACGGTCACGCCACGACGTCTCATGCGGCAGAGCGTACCGACCGGGGTGGGACGCCCCGGCGGGCGAACCACGACTTCGCCCTCAGCGGAACGCCAGCGGCGGCGACCTGGGGCGCGGCGCGCGTACCGTAGACGTCGTGCCTGATATTCCGTTCGGTTTCGCGCTCCCGGGTGGGCAACCACCAGACCCCAACGATCCCGCGCAGATGCAGCAGTTCATGTCGCAGTTGCAGCACCTGCTCTCCGCGTCGGGCAGCGGGCCGGTCAACTGGGACCTGGCCCGGCAGGTGGCCGCCAGCCAGCTCGCCGCCGCCGGTGACCCGGCGGTCTCGCCCTACGAGCGCAACGCGGTGGAGGAGGCGCTGCGGCTCGCCGACCTCTGGCTGGAGCCGGCGTCCGCCCTGCCCTCGGGCATCCAGACCTCGGTGGCCTGGAACCGCAACGAGTGGATCTTCAAGACCCTCGACGTCTGGCGCAAGCTCTGCGACCCGGTGGCCAGCCGGATGGTCGGCGCGATGGGCGACCTGGTGCCGCCGGAGGCGCGCGCCCAGCTCGGCCCGATGCAGTCCATGGTCGCCACCCTCGGCGGCGCGCTCTTCGGCGGCCAGCTCGGCCAGGCGCTCGGCTCGCTCGCCGCGGAGGTGCTCTCCGCCGGCGACATCGGGCTGCCGCTCGGCCCGGCCGGCACGGCCGCGCTGATCCCCGCCAACATCCGGGCGTACGGCGAGGGCCTGGAGCTGCCGGAGGACGAGGTCCGCCTCTACGTGGCCCTGCGCGAGGCCGCCCACCAGCGGCTCTTCCAGCACGTGCCGTGGCTGCGCGGGCACGTGCTCAGCGCCGTGGAGATGTACGCCGCGGGCATCCGGGTCAACCGGGAGGCGATCGAGGAGGCGATGGGGCGGGTCGACCCGACCGACCCGGAGTCGATGCAGGCGATCGCGCTGGAGGGCATCTTCACCCCGGAGGACAGCCCGGCGCAGAAGGCGTCCCTGGCCCGGCTGGAGACCGCCCTGGCCCTGGTGGAGGGCTGGGTCTGCCACGTGGTGGACAGCGCGGCCGGCGGCCGGCTGCCCAGCGTGGTCAGCCTGGGCGAGGCGTTCCGGCGGCGCCGGGCGGCCGGTGGCCCGGCCGAGCAGACCTTCGCGGCCCTCGTCGGCCTGGAACTGCGCCCGCGCCGGCTGCGCGAGGCGGCGGCGCTCTGGGCGGCACTCACCGAGCACCGGGGCATCGCCGGCCGGGACGCCCTCTGGGGCCACCCCGACCTGCTCCCCTCGGACGCCGACTTCGCCGACCCGGTGGCCTTCGCGATGGCCCAGTTCGACCTCAGCGAGCTGGAGAGCTTCGACTTCAGCGCGCCTGGTGGCCCGGAGGAGAAGGCCCCGGGCGAGCCGGAGCAGCGCCCGGACGACACCGAGGGCGGCGACGCCCGCCCCTGACCCCGTAACCACCGACGGGTGCCGCCCGACCCGCCCGGGTCGGGCGGCACCGCACGGTCAGCGCCGCCCGCGCGGTGCCGTGGCCCCTCGTCGCGGTGCGGCCGTGGCCCCTCGTCGCGGTGGCCAAGGTGCGTCCGGTCGGCGCCCCTCGCGCGGTCCGGTCCCGGCCTCTCGCCACGGTGCGGTCGCGCGTGGCTCCTGCGGTGCCGTCAGCGGGGCCGACCGCTGCCGGAGAGCAGCGCGCGGGTGGTCTCCCAGCCCTCCACGGCCGGGTCGAGGAAGGCCAGGTCGGCCGGTCCGCGCAGGCGACGCCACGCCGGGGTGACCGCCAGGTCGCCGGGGCGCGGCGCCGCCGCACGCACGGCCGCGGGCCGCGCGGTGTCCAGGTCCAGCGGCGGCAGCCACGTCGGCACGGGCAGCCGCGCGGCCACGCCGAGCAGCCCCGGTCCGTCGCCCTCGACCGGCGCGACCGCCACCGGTCGGGTGGTGAGCGGGCGGAGCAGCTTGCCGATGGTCAGGCCCGGCACGTCGGGGGCGTCCCCGGCGACCACCGCCACCTGGTCGTACCCGGTGCCGGCGAGGGCGGCGAAGACGGCGTTCGGGGTCGGCTCGGGCACCTCGTGGACGGCCGTGTCCGGCCAGACCACCGCGTCGGCCAGCCAGCGATCCTCCGGCGTGACGGCGACCGCCGTCTCGACCTCGTTGAGCGTGGCGAACAGGTCGACCACGTCCTCGGCGAGCGCGGCCCGCCAGTCCACCGGGTCGATGCCGGGCGGCGACCAGGTCACCGGTCCGAGCAACGCCACCACCACACGTCGGGCCACCCCGCGACACTAGCCCGTCGCCCGGTGACGAGCGACGGCGCGGGAGCCGGCCGACGGGGCACCGACGGCGCGGGCGGAGCAGGTCGGCCCGGCGACGGCGCGGGCGTCGGGTGTCAGTCGGCCAGCGGGGCGCCGGCGACCGCGGCGACGCCCTCCAGATAGCCGCGCGCCCGCTCGGTCTTCGGGTAGCGCGCGACGAGCGCCCAGAACCGGGCGTTGTGGCTGGGCACGATGAGGTGCGCGAGCTCGTGCAGGAGCACGTAGTCGATCACCCAGTCCGGCATGTCCTGGACCCGGTGCGAGATGCGGATCGTGCCGTCGGCGGGGGTGCAGGACCCCCAGCGGCCGTTCTGGTTGGTCACCCAGCGGACGCTCGTCGGCACCGCCTGCGCGCCGTGCTCGGCCAGATAGAGCCTGATCAGTCGGGTGGCCCGGGCGAGCAGTTCGGCGTCGGACCGGGCGAGTCGCCCCTCCCGGGCGGCCAGCCGGGCGAGCATCCGGTCGACCCACTCGCTCTCCTCGGCCCGGGAGAACTGGTCCGGAATGAGGACGACGACCCGCTCACCGTCGCGGTACGCGGACACCGTCCGTCGCCGGCGCTGGCTGCGCCGCACTTCGACGACCGGCTTGCGCGCCCCTGCCATCAGCAGACCGCGCAGCCTCGGATTCCTGCCACGAAGGAAAGCTAATGCGTACTGACCAGGGGTCCGCAAGAGTCAACACGACGACACGCGCCCGGAAAATGATGATTGGTCGGCAGAGTCCCGAAAAAACTTTGAACGGGTGGCCGGGAATCGCCGTCGTCACCCTTCGTGGCGACCGATGACGGGCGGGCGCCGACGCACCACAACCGTAGGTGATCACCCGGCCGGGCGCAGCTCGGGGCCCCCGCACGGGGGCTTTCGACCGGGTTCGGTCGGCGTGTCCCCGCCAAACTGACTTATCAGACGTAATTCGCCATGCACACTCTCGACGTCGACTTGCTCACAGTGGCGAAGCACAGCTGACATGGAACCGCCCAGACCTGGGTAGGGTCCGCGCACCAGCGGTCACGACGGTGGCTGCGGGAGAACGACCCAGCGCCGGCGCCCGCGTGGCCCGCCGCCGGGCAACCCGCCGGGACGGCATCGGCCGGCGGACGAGACGAGGAGGGCACCGTGGCCGACCAGGCCCAGACCTACAACGGTTACTGCGTCAAGTGCAAGGAGAAGCGGGACTTCGAGGGACGCGTCGAGGTCTCGAAGACCGGGATGAACATGGCCAAGGGCAAGTGTCCGGTGTGCGGCACAACAGTGAACCGCATCCTGGGCAAGGCGAAGGTCTGACCCGTACGGGAGCTTCGGAGGGGGTGGCCGCCGGCCACCCCCTCCGGCGTCCCCGCGCCCGGTCCGGGTCGCGGGCCACCACCCGAACGGCCCGGCCCGAGCTCTGCCCGGCGCCGGTCGCGCGCCACCACGCTCCCCCCACCCGTCGCTACTGTCGGCTCGCCGACATGGTTACCGGCCGGTTGTGGATATCGCGGAATGTCCTGTGGACAGCGCTGGACAGGGACCCGCGCACCTGTGGACAACGATCGACGGACAGCACGGACGCGGTCACGATTCGTTGTCATGCGTCGAGCCCCGCTCCCCCGCCCCACGCTGCTGCCCGGCCTCACCCGCCTCTGGCGGGACCGGCACACCCTCCAGCTCGGCGTCGAGCCGGGCCGCGCCGTCCTGCTGGAGATCGCCGATCCCCGGGCGGCCCGGCTGCTCGACCTGCTCGACGGCACCCGCAGCGAGCGGCTGGTGCTGGAGCAGGCCGTCACCGCCGAGGTGGCGCCCGACGCGGCCCGCACCCTGCTCGACGCGCTGCGGGCCGCGGGCCTGGTCGTACCCGCGCACACGCTGCTGCCGAGGGACCTGGCCGGGCCGTCCCGGGCCCGGCTCGCCGCCGAGGCCGGGGCGCTGGCGCTGGTCGCCGCCCGGCTGCCCGGCACGCCCGCCCAGGTGCTACGCCGCCGGCTGGCGGCCCGGGTCGTGGTCAGCGGGGCCGGCCGCCTCGGCGCCCCGATCGCGCTCGCCCTGGCCCAGGCCGGGGTCGGGCACGTGCACCCGGACCTGACCGGCCCGGTCCGCCCGGCGGACCTGGTCGGCACCGGGATCCCGGCCGCCGCGATCGGCCGCCCGCTGGCCCCGGCGGTACGCGCCGCCGTCGAGCACGCCGCCCCGGGCACCGGCACGGGTCCGCTCCGGCCCGGTCGGGCCGACCTGGTCATCCTGCTCGGCGCGGACCGCCCGGCCGCCCTGCTCGCCGCCGCGCACGCCCGGCGCCGCCAGCCGCACCTGCTGGTCGCCCTCCGGGAGGGCGTGCCCGTGGTCGGCCCGCTCGTCCGCCCGCCCGCCGGCCCCTGCCTGAACTGCCTCGACCTGCACCGGACGGACCTCGACCCGGACTGGCCGGCGCTGGCCGCCCAGCTCGCCGGCGGCGCGGAGCAGGCGTGCGCCACCGCGACGCTCCTCGCGGCCGCGGCGTACGCGGCGGCGGAGGCACTCGCCCAGCTCGACGGGAGCGCCCCGGAGACGCTCGGCTGCGCGGTGGAGATCGCCGGGCCCGGCCGGTTCCGCCGCCGGGTGTGGCCCCCGCACCCCTCCTGCGTCTGCGCGCGGGGACGCCGGTGACCGCCGCCGGTGGCCCGCCCCGGCGGACGCCGGTGGCCCGCGCGGGGACGCGGCGACGGCCGTCCCGCGGGCCCCCGGGCCCGGTCGGCGGGCCCCCGAAGGGCGGGGTCCATCCACCCAGCCCGGCGGCAGAGCAGCCGCAGGCCCCCCGCGTCGGTAACAATGACCGGGTGACCGACATCCCGCGCCGGGCCGTGTCCCGGACCGCCAAGCTCGCCGCTCTGCCGCTCGGCTTCGCCGGTCGGACCGTTCTGGGCATGGGTAAGCGCGTCACCGGGCTCGCCTCCGACGTGATCTCCGCCGAGATCCAGCAGCGCACCGCCGAGCAGCTGTTCAGCGTGCTGGGGCAGCTCAAGGGCGGTGCCATGAAGTTCGGCCAGGCGCTGTCGGTCTTCGAGGCCGCCCTGCCCGAGGAGATCGCCGCCCCCTACCGGCAGGCGCTGACCAAGCTCCAGGAGGCCGCGCCGCCGCTGCCGGCGGCCAGCGTGCACAAGGTGCTCACCGAGCAGCTCGGCCCGGACTGGCGGGACCGGTTCGTGGAGTTCGACGACGCGCCGGCCGCCGCGGCCAGCATCGGCCAGGTGCACCGGGCGGTGTGGCGGGAGCCGGGCTACGGCCCGTCGGGTGCGCCGCACAGCCGCGAGGTCGCCGTGAAGATCCAGTACCCGGGCGCGGGCGACGCCCTGCTCGCCGACCTCAAGCAGCTCTCCCGGCTGGGCGGGATGTTCCGGGCGATCCAGCCCGGGCTGGACGTCAAGCCGCTCCTGGTCGAGCTGCGGGAACGGATCACCGAGGAACTCGACTACGAGCTGGAGGCCGAGTCGCAGCGCGCCTTCGCCGCCGCGTACGCCGACGACCCGGAGATCTACGTCCCGGCGGTGGTCTCCGCGTCGCCCCGGGTCCTGGTCACCGAGTGGGTCGAGGGCACCCCGCTGGCGGACATCATCCGCGAGGGCACCGAGGAGCAGCGCGACGAGGCCGGCCGGTTGATGGCCATCCTGCACCTGTCCGCGCCGCAGCGGGCCGGGCTGCTGCACGCCGACCCGCACCCGGGCAACTTCCGGCTGCTGGCGGACGGGCGGCTCGGCGTGATCGACTTCGGCGCGGTCGCCCGGATGCCGGAGGGCACTCCCGAGCCGATCGGCCGGATCGCCGCGTTGGCCCTGCGGGGCGACGCCGACGAGGTGGTGGCGGGCCTGCGGTCCGAGGGCTTCATCGCCTCGACCGAGGAGATCGACGCCCAGGCGGTGCTCGACTTCCTCCGCCCGATGCTGGAGCCCATCGCGGCCGAGGAGTTCCGGTTCAGCCGGGCCTGGCTGCGCGCCGAGGCGACCCGGCTGGCCAGCCCCCGCTCCCCCGCGTACCAACTGAGCCGGCAGCTCAACCTGCCGCCGTCGTACCTGCTCATCCACCGGGTGACGCTCGGGTCGATCGGCGTGCTCTGCCAGTTGGAGGCGAAGGCGCCCTACCGGGGCATCCTGGAGCGCTGGCTGCCGGGCTTCGCCCCGGTCCCCTGACCGGTCGCCGCGACGCGACAACGCCCGACACGCGCCGGGGGACGACGCACGGAACGCGCCGAGGGGCGGTGGCCGAACCGGCCACCGCCCCTCGGGCATCAGTGTGGATCTAGAGAACGCCCAGGTCGCGCGCCGATCGGTTACGGCTGCTCATGGCGACGGTACGGGCGGAACGGGTTGCCTCAGTGCTCGTGGTGGTACGACCGGCCTGAGGCCGGCGCATTCGAGCCCGGGACAACGCTTCGTGAAGTAGTTGCATTTCGGCGACTCCGTTAAGAACGTTCAGCATGGTGGTCAGCTCTCTCGTCGCCGGTGCGAGACCGGCGTGGGTGGGACGGATCGGGTTCATGTCAGGCTGCCAGCCGGACCGCGTTGCGCGACTCGGACAGCCCACTGGCCGCCAGCCGCGCCTCGGCCTCGACCCGGAGCGCCGCGTCGCGGGCGAGGTCCTCCTTGCGCGGGCGACCACGGGGCCGCTTGCGCGGGACGACCGCGCCACGCTCGAAGATCTCGCCGCCCCAGACGCCCCAGGGCTCGGCCCGCTCCACCGCGCCGGCCAGGCACTCGACGCGCAGCGGGCAGTCCCCGCAGAGCGACTTGGCCAGCTCGAGCTCGGCGGGCGAGTCGGAGAACCACAGGTCGGGGTCGAACTTCCGGCAGGGCAGGTTCGCCTCCACCTCGACGCTCACGTCGAGCGGGGCCAACGCCAGACTCATCGCCCGGTCACCTCTCTCTCGTTTTCGATCTCGTGGATCGCACTTCCGACGTACTTGACGGGCAAAAAAACTGAGGCCGCGGATCCCGGTAGCGGGTTCCGCGGCCTCGAGGTGAGCCGGTGGTCTGATGGATCAGACTGGTCTACCTCGAGGTGGAACTCCGCGAACGTCCATGCGCTTGTTGGCGACATCGACGCCCTTGCCCGTGAAGCCACTGGTCCCCTGGATTCCGGTCGGCGCGGGAGCGAGGATCAGCTCGGCCTGAGCCTCGACCTGGTGCACCTGCGGAACCGACGGTCGCGTGGCGGCGTGGGCCACCCGGACAGCCGACAGCGGAACGACGGCAGCGGGCAGCGCCGCCGGACGCTCGTTGATGTAGAAGATCTCCATTGGTGCCACCTCCCTGACGTTCTCTCGTGCCGACACGGTCTCGACCCCTCGTGAGCAGCCCGAATGGCGCCGCTCGCGAGGTGTGCCATGAGGCTATTCCTCGCCCGGGGGCGAGGGCAAACGAATTTACGACGAGATTTCGAAGTTTTTCTCCGGGCAGACGTCGTCGACCGCCGCGCCCGCCACCAGCGCCAGCACCGCCTCCCCGTAGAGGCCGAGCTTGCGCGGCCCGATTCCGGCGATCGCGATCAGTTCCTCCGCCCGGGCGGGACGCCGCTCGGCCAGCGCGACCAGCGTGGCGTCGGTGAAGACCACATAGGCCGGAACCCGCTGCCCGCCGGCCACCCGCTGGCGCCACTCGCGCAGCCGTTCGTGCAGCTCGTCGTCGATGTCGGAGGGGCAGGTGGGGCAGCGGCCGAGCTTGCGGTCCGGCCCGGCGAGCAGGGTGGCGCCGCAGATCCGGCAGGACACGATCTGGGTCCGTCGCCGCTCCGGCCGCCGCCCCGGGCCGGCGCCGGCCCGCTCCGTGCCGCCCGAGCGGTCCAGCTGCGGCAGGAACCGCGACGGCCGCCGGGCCCGCCCACCCGGCGAACGGGCCGAGGCGTACGACAGCCACAGCCACTCCCGCGCCCGGGTGATGCCGACGTAGAGCAGCCGGCGTTCCTCCTCGACCTGCTCGACGGTCTTGGCGTACGTGGTGGGCAGGGTGCCCTCGGAGAGGCCGACCAGGAAGACCGCGTCCCACTCCAGCCCCTTCGCCGAGTGCAGCGACGCCAGGGTCACCCCGTCGACGGTCGGCACGTGCTGGGCGGCGGCCCGCCGGGCCAGCTCGTCGTTGAAGTCGGCCAGGGTGACCGGGCGCTCGACGGAGGCGGCCGGCCCGATCGGCAGCACCTCCGGGGTGGCCGCGTACTCCTCGGCGAGCTGGACCAGCGCGGCGAGCGCCTCCCACCGCTCGCGGGCGGCGCCACCGGCCGGGGCGGCGTCGGGGGCCCAGCCGACCGCCGCGAGCGCCTCGACCACGGCGGCCGGCAGCGGGGTCTCCCCCGGGATCGCGCGGGTGGCGGCCCGCAGCGCGACCATCGCCTGCCGGACCTCGGCCCGCTCGAAGAACCGCTCCGCCCCCTGCACCACGTACGGCACCCGCGCCTCGGTCAGCGCCTTCTCGTACGCCTCGGACTGCGCGTTGGTCCGGAACAGCACGGCGATCTCCTTCGCCGGGGTGCCGGCGTCGACCAGCGCGCGGCAGCGGGCGGCGACCGCGTTGGCCTCGGCCGGCTCGTCGGTGAAGATCCGCAGCTCCGGTTCGGGGCCGGGCGGGCGCTGGCCGACCAGCTCCAGCCGCAGCCGCGCCTCGGCGCCCCGCGCCTGCGAGATCACCGCGTTGGCCAGCCCGACGACCTGCGGGGTGGAGCGGTAGTCGCGGACCAGCCGGACCACCGTCGCCCCGCGGTACCGGCGCGGGAAGTCGACCAGGTAGGACGACGTGGCCCCGGTGAACGAGTAGATCGTCTGGCTGGCGTCGCCGACCACGGTCAGGTCGTCCCGGCCGCCCAGCCACGCCTCCAGCAGCCGCTGCTGGAGCGGGTTGACGTCCTGGTACTCGTCGACCACGAAGTGCCGGTACTGGGCGCGGACCTGCTCGGCGACGTCCCGGTGCTCCTCGATCCCCCAGACCGCGGCACGCAGCATGTCCTCGAAGTCGATCACGCCGTTGGACCGCTTGAGGCGCTCGTACGCGGCGAAGACGTCGGCGACCTTCGCCGGCTCGTGCGGGGTGTCCCGCAGCGCCTTCGCCGCCGCGACGACGTACTCACCCGGCTCCACCAGCGACGACTTGGCCCACTCGATCTCACCGGCCAGGTCCCGGGCCGCCGCCCGGTCGGCGCGCAGGCCGGCCTTGGCCGCGGCGAGGGTGACCAGCCGGACCTTGCTGTCCAGCAGCTCGGGCATGGCCCGCCCCTCCAGCAGCCGGGGCGCGAAGTAGCGCACCTGACGCAGCGCCGCCGCGTGGAAGGTCCGCGCCTGCACCCCCGGCACGCCGAGCACGGCGAGCCGGCTCCGCATCTCGGCGGCGGCCCGGGCGGTGAAGGTCACCGCCAGCACGTGCCGGGCCGAGATCTCCCCGGACAGCGCCCGGTGGGCGATCCGGGAGGTGACGGCCCGGGTCTTGCCGGTGCCGGCGCCGGCCAGGATGCAGACGGGGCCGGCGGGGGCGGTCACCGCCGACCGCTGCTCCGGATCCAGACCGGCGAGCACGCGTTCGGACGCTGAGTGAACCACCACAGCGAGGAATTGTCTCAGCTCCGCCGGGCGTTGCAGCGGTTAGCCTGGGCTTGATCGGCAAGCCGCCGGGCGGACCGTTGGAGGATCTGACCATGCTGACGCTGTATTCCACCCCCTGGTGCGGCTACTGCCACCGGCTGAAGTCGCAGCTCGACCGGGAGGGCATCGGGTACGAGGTGGTCGACATCGAGCAGGACCCGAAGGCCGCGGAGTTCGTGATGAGCGTCAACGGCGGCAACCAGACCGTCCCGACGCTGCGCTTCGCCGACGGCAGCGCCCTGACCAACCCCTCGATCACGCAGGTCAAGCAGCACCTGGCCGGCCTGTCCGCCTGACCTGGCGCACCACCCGCCGACGAGCGGCCGGCCCGGACGGGCCGGCCGCTCGTCGCGTCCGGCGGCCCGGGCGGCCGGACGCGGGGGCGACCCCGCCGGGAGCCGTCACCGCCCCCGCCGCGGGCGGCCCGTGCCGACGACCTCCTGCCCTGCGGGGGCGAGCCGGTCGGCCGGGGCGAGCCCGTCGGCGGGACCGGGCCGGTCGGCCGGGCGTCGCGGGGCGGGGATCCGGGCCACCGGCGGGGGGCTGAGGGTGCGGCCGTGCCAGAGGTAGCCGCCGGCGAGCAGGGTGGCCAGGCCGATCAGGGCGAAGAGCAGGCGGTAGTCCAGCGCCCCGACGAGCAGCGCCCCGGCGCCGATGGAGAACGCCTGCGGGCCGCTCACCACGGCCTCCGAGGCCGCCGCGACCCGGCCGAGCAACCCGGGCGGGGTGCGTCGCTGGATGAGCGTGTGCAGGCCGACCATGGTCAGCGGCAACGACACCCCGGCCAGCAGCACCGCGACGAAGCCGAGCCAGAGGTTCGGGTACGTCAGCGCCAGCGAGGCCGGCCCGAAGAACGCCACCCCGGCGGCGAGCGTGCCCACCTCGCCCGCCCGGCGCACCACCGCCGGGGAGAGCAGCCCCCCGACCAGCCCGCCGACCCCCTGCACGGTGACCAGCACGCCGACGAACGCGGCGTCCCGGCCGAGACCCCGGTCGACGTACGCGAAGATCAACGACTCGCTGAAACCCATCGCCAGCGAGCCCAGCCCGTAGCCGAACAGCGCCCGACGCAGCGCCGGCTCCCGGGCCAGGTGTCGCAGCCCGGCGCCCACCTCCGCGAGCCAGCGCGACCCGGGCCCGGCGGGCGGTGACTCCGTCGTCCGCAGCGCCCCGACCACGGCTGCGGCGGACAGGAACCCGACCACCCCGATCGCGGCCAGCATCCACCCGCCGACGGCGGCGTAGAGGCCGGCGCCGGCCAGCGGGCCGATCAGCCGCAGCCCCTGGCGTACGGTCTGGAGCACGCCGTTGGCCTCGGCCAGCAGGTCCAGCGGCACGAGCTGCCGGATCAGGCCGCTGAGCGCGGCGCTGAGCGTGATGTACGACAGGCCGTACAGGGCCGCCACCGCGTAGATGATCCACACGTCGGCCCGGTCGTGGACGGCTAACAGCGGGGTGAGCAGCACCGCCGTCACCAGGTTCGCCGCCACGAAGAACGGGCGGCGCGGGTAGCGGTCGACGAACCATCCGACCAGCGGGGCCAGTGTCATCGGCGCGATGACCGCGAAGATGGTGGCTCCGGCCAGCCCGTCCGACCCGGTCAGGTCCTTCACCCAGATGGCGAGGGCGAGCAGCAGGATCGACTCGGCGGCCATGCTGGCGAGCAGGCCGCCGAAGAGCAGGCGGAAATCCGGGCGGCGCAGGACGGTGCGCATGGGTCCCTCCGGCGGGGTGGTGCGCGTCTCGACGCGGTCGGGAGTCGCACGGCCGGGTCGGGACGGCGTCGGACCGGCCGCCACGCCCTTCCACGGTCCTCTTTTCTGCGAGACACGCCCCCGCCGGGACCTCCGGCGGGGGTTGCGCCGTCCATACTGACCGTGGGGGGCGAACTTCATACAGTTACCGTCGCGTCTGTGGCGGTCCACGGAAAAGAGGACGTCGTGCCTCCTGCCTCACCCAGCCCGATCCTGCGCCGTCGCAGGTTGGGCACCGAACTGCGCCGGTTGCGCGAGGCCAGCGGTCTCACCGGGGACCAGGTCATCGAGCGGATCGGCTGGGCCTCCGCGTCCAAGTTGTCCCGCCTGGAGAACGGCCGCAGCCGTCCGGATCCCGACGACGTCCGCGTCCTGCTCGACCTCTACGGCGCCGAGCGGGCGCTGCGCGAGGAACTCCTCGGCATCACCCAGGAGGCCGGCGACATCCGCGGTTGGCTGAAGAACTACCCGGTGATGACCCAGCAGCAGCGCAGCTTCGCCGAGCTGGAGGCGGGCTGCGCGGAGATCTCCGAGTACAACCCGGTCCTGGTCCCGGGCCTGCTCCAGACGCCGGGCTACGCGTCGGTGCGGATCGCCTCGGCCCGCCAGGTCGACGAGGAGGCGGGCGACCCGGAGGCCGGGGAGGACATCGACACCGAGGTGCAAGCCCGGCTGGCCCGCCAGTCGCTGCTGACCCGCACGCCCGACGCACCCCGCTACACGGCGGTGCTGGAGGAGGCGGCGCTCGGCGTCCGGACCGCGCCGCCCGAGGTGCTGCGCGAGCAGTTGGGGCAGCTCTGCGAGCTGGCGATGCTGCCGAACATCACGCTGCACGTGCTGCCCCGCGACACCCGGATCGCCAACTGGTACCTCCCGCCGACGGCGTTCTCCGTATACCGCTTCGCGGACCCCCTCGATCCGGAGACGCTGGCCATCGAAGGGGGGTTCACCGACGTCATGTCGACCGAGGTAAACGCGCTAAATCGCTATAAAGTGGTGTTCGAGTGGTTATGCACGGCGGCGCTCTCCGCATCGGACACCCTCTCCTGGCTGATCGAGGCGACGGGACGGCTGCCCGGCACGGCGACCGCGTCCACGGTGGCGTACGGGTCGGCAACGGCGCCGACCCAACGCCGCCGGCACTCCGGGCGCCTGACGGAACGGTGATCACGGGGGGCCACCGTCGGGTCGTGCGACGCCACTCGTTCCATCGGTGCAGTTCACCTCAGGAGTGAGACCATGAACCAGATCCGCAACACGCCGTCCGTCCGCGCGCGGCTCGCCGACGCCCCGTGGCGCAAGAGCACGCGCAGCCAGACCTCGAACTGCGTCGAGGTCGCGCCACTGGGGACGGGGCCGGCCGCGGTGGCCCTGCGGGACAGCAAGGACCAGGGCGGCCCGGTGCTGCTGTTCAACCGGGCGGGCTGGCTGGGCTTCATCGCCGGCGCCAAGAACGGACAGTTCGATCTGAACTGATCCGCCGACCGTCGCGGGGCCGCCGGCACGATGCCGGCGGCCCCGCCGCGTTTCCGGCCCGCGTCCGCGTTGACCAGGCATCCGCTGATCGGACGAGGCTCCGCACCGATCGTCGTGTTTCACTTGCTGAGACCCTCGGGCGGCGTAGCATGGCGACAGAGTGACGTGGAACTTCCACCCGTTCCCCACCGTCGCGGTTCATCCGGAGACCCACATGCGTTTCCTGATCGTTCGCACCGACATCCGCGCCGCCGCCGACGTGGACATCGTCGCCGCCTGGGCGTGCGGCGGCCGCCTGCGGGACGAGACCACCACGCCCGAACCACGCCGACAGATCGTGCACGCCGAGGACCGGGACGCCGCGCTGCTGCTGGCCCGGGCCCTGTCCACGGTGGGCGCGGTCCGCTCCGGAAAACAGCGGGTCAAGGTGCTCCCGCTCGACGAGCCGGCCCTCGGCTGGCGAACACGAAGCGACCGGGGCAGCTGACCCCTCCGAGACGTCCGTCGTGGCCGACCGGCTCCCCCGCCGCGTTCCTTGCCCAGCCGACCACGACGGCCCGTGTTCCCGGCCCGTGACCGTCGCGGCAACGGCGGCCACGGGCCGGGACCGCACGTTCGCGCGGTCACCGGCCCGGCCCCGCAGGTGCCGGTTCAGCAGTGGCCGTCGAGCCAGCGGTGGATCAGGAACAGTGCGATGGACGACCGCGGCGGCAGGACCAGCCGGGCGCCGCCCACATCCACCGGCCGCCCCGCCAGGGCCGCCCCGATCTCGGTGCGGGTGAACCACCGGGCGTAGGCGATCTCCGCCGGGTCGAGCCGCACCGGGTGCTCCGGGTCGGCCGTGGCGAGGAAGCCCAGCATCAGCGAGCCGGGGAACGGCCACGCCTGGCTGCCCGCGTACGCGATGTCCTCGACCGGGACACCGACCTCCTCGCGGACCTCGCGCAGCACGGCGGCCTCGGCCGACTCCCCCGGCTCGACGTAGCCCGCCAGGCAGGAGAAGCGGCGCTCGCCGGGGGTCTGCGGCCAGGTGGCGTTGTTGCCGAGCAGGCACCGCCCGCCCGGCCCCGGCACGCCGTCGTGCACCAGCACGATCATCGCCGGGTCGGTACGCGGCCAGATCCGCTCCCCGGCCCGGTCGACGCGGGACCAGCCGGCCTCGTCCACCTCCGTCGGATGCCCCGTGGCCGACGAGTAACGGTGCCGCAGGTGCCAGTTGACCAGCGCCAGCGCGGTGGTGAACAGCCCGGCGTCCCGGTCGACCAGCAGGTGACCGACCTCGCGCAGGTGCGCCGGCCGGGCGCCGGGCACCGCCGGCAGCGGGGCGTCCACGGCGAAGACCGGCACGCCGTCGGGCTCGACGCCGAGGAACATCGGGGACGCCGCCGGCGGCAGGTCGGCCGAATCCAGCAGCACCAACGCCGGCGGCGACGTGTCGGTGCGCACGAGCGCCCGGCCCTCGTCGCCGGAGTCGAGCACCAGCACCCGCGCCCCGGCCCACGCCTGCGCCAGCCACCCCGGATCCGTGCGCCGGTGCGCCGCCCGGTCCAGGGTGGAGCGGGCCAGCGGCGGCGTGGGCTCCCCGCTCACGGCCGCGCCGGCTCGGTGACGACCGGGGTGAGCGCGGCGAGCTGGGGTGCGATCCGCTCGGCGTCGCCGAGCACCACGGTCACCGCACGGGCCGGGGCGAGGTAGCGGGCCGCCACCTCGGCCACGTCGGCCACGGTGGCCTTCGCCAGCCGGGCGGCGTGCTCGGCCAGGAACTCCAGCCGCAGCCCGTTGCCGGCGTACGCGCTGGTCAGCGAGGCCAGCCCGGCCTGGGTGGACATGCCGAGCTGGAGGGTGCCGAGCGCGTACTGGCGGGCCTGTTCCAGCTCGTCCTCCCGGGGCGGGAGGCTGGCCAGCCGGCCCAGCTCGTACGTCGTCTCCAGCAGCGCCGGCCCGGTGACCTCGGTGGCCACCTCGGCGGCGGCGACCAGCACCGACCCGGCCACCGAGTGCTCGACGAGCGAGTGGGGGCCGTAGGTGTAGCCCTTGTCCTCGCGGATGTTCTCCACCCAGCGGGAGGAGAAGTAGCCGCCGAAGACCAGGTTGGCCAGTTGCAACGCGGCGTGGTCGGGATGGGTGCGGGGCACCGCCGGCAGCGCGATGCGCAGCGAGGACTGCACCGACCCCGGCCGGTCGACCAGCAGCAGCGGCCCGGGCTCCAGCGGCGGGGCGGGCGGCAGGTCGGCGGTGTGCCCGGCGCCGTTCCACCCCGACAGGGCCTTCTCGGCGGCGTCCAGCGCCCGCTCCGGCTGCACGTCGCCGACCAGCACCAGCACCGCGTCGGCGGGGTGCACCCGCTGGGCGTGCAGGGTGCGCAACACCCCCGGCCGGACCGCGCGGACCGCCTCCGGGTCCGGCGTCTGCACCGCGTACGGGTGCGTGCCGTAGACCCGCTTGAGCAGGGCAGTGCGGGCCAGGTGCGAGGGCTGGCTCTGCGCGACCTGGATCCGGTCGACCAGCCGGTCCCGCTCGGTCGCCACGTCCTCGTTCGGGTAGGTCGCGCCGGTGAGCACGTCGGCGAGGATCTCCAGCATCCGGTCCAGCCCGGTGACCAGGCCGGCGCCGGAGAGCATCAGCCGGTCCGGGTCGATCCCGGCGGACAGCCCGCCGCCGACCTTCTGCAGCTCGGCGGCGATCTGCACGCTGGACATGCCCTCGGTGCCGGAGAGCAGGGTCTGGGCGAGCATCGCGCCCCGGGCGAGGTGGCTGCGACCGAAGGGCATCCAGAGCCGCAGCTCGACCAGGGGCACCGCCGGCCGGCGTACGGCGATCACGGTCAGCCCGTTGCCCAGCGTGCGCTCGGCCTGCTTCGGCAGCTTGAGCCTGCGGTTCGGGCCGAGCGGCGGCAGCTCCCGCGGCCCGGCCTGTGCGGTTGCCGTCATCGGCCTTCCTCCGTTCGCGACTGCGGGGCTCGCAGACCCGGCTCACTCCTCGCGCTCATCGGGCGCCTCCGGCGATGACCTCGATGGACGCGCGGCGCTCGGGCCGCAGGGTGGCCGCGGCGGCCCGGACCTGCTCGTCGGTGACCTCGCCCACGAGCCGGGGCAGGTCGTTGAGCAGCCCCGGCTCGCCGCGCTGCTGCTCCAGCACGGCCATCCGCAGCGCCCGGCCGAGCACCGCGTCGGTGTCGCGCAGCAGGTGGGTCGCCATCCGGGCCTGGGTGCGGGCCAGCTCGCCCTCCGTCAGACCGTCGGTGGCCAGCCGGTCCAGCTCCTCGTCGATGGTGCGCAGCACCTTGTCCACGTCCCCGCCGGGCGGCAGGTGCGCCTGGAGCAGCAGCGCCGTCGGGTCCCGCACGTCGAACGGGTCGCCCATGAAGCCGAGGTAACCGCCGAGGCTGGTCACCGCCCGGTCCCGCTGCACCAGCCGCTCCACCAGCCGGGAGGCGTCGCCGTCGGTGAGCACCTCGGCCAGCACGACGTACGGCAGGTAGCCGGCGAAGTCGGTGACCGGGTCGGGCACCCGCCAGGCGCCGGCCACCGCCGGCAGCGGGGCCAGCCTGTCGGTGTACGAGGTGCGCCGCTCCGCAGTCAGGTCGGGCTCGGCGAAGTCGGGCCGCTCCGGCGCGGGCCGGGCCGGCACGTCGCCGAAGTGCCGCTCGACCAGCGCGGTCGCCTCGGCGACGTCGATGTCGCCGCTGACGGCCAGCACCGCGTTGCCGCTGGCGTAGTAGCGGCGGAAGAAGTCGGCGGCGTCGGCGACGGTGGCCGATTCCAGGTCGACGAAGGAGCCGTAGCCGTCGTGCGCGTTCGGGAACGTGTCGAACATGACCGGCGGCAGGGTCAGCCAGGGGAAGCCCCCGTACGGCCGGTTGAGCACGTTGACCCGGATCTCCTCCTTGACCACGTCGACCTGGTTGCGCAGGTTCTCCTCGGTCAGCCGCGGGCCACGCATCCGGTCGGCCTCCAGGAACAGCGCCCGCTCCAAGGCGTTGCTCGGCAGCGTCTCGAAGTAGTCGGTGTAGTCGAGGTGGGTCGAGCCGTTGAAGGTGCCGCCCGCCCCCTGCACGTGCCGGAAGTGGGCCAGCTTCTCCAGGTTCTCCGAGCCCTGGAACATCAGGTGCTCGAAGAGGTGGGCGAAGCCGGTGCGCCCCTCCGGTTCCGAGCGGATGCCGACGTCGTAGACCACCGCCACCCCGATCACCGGGGCGCTGCGGTCGGGGGTCAGGACCACCCGCAGGCCGTTGTCGAGGGTGAACCGCTCGACCGGGTACTTCGTCGCTGGAATTCTCGATCTCCGCGCCGCCACGGGATCGACCCTAGCGCGTCGGCACCCGCGCCATCGCCGACCTTCGGCCAGCCGCCGCGGCCGGCGTACCAACCGGCGCGCCCGCCGGTCCCGGCAGCCGGCGGCGACGCCGGGCCCGGCGGCCACGAAACCCATCCAACGGGTATAGATTGCCGCCTTTGCTGAGACGCCAGTCCCGTCATGTGGTTGACCCTTGACGCCAGCCCACCACCTGACCCACTCTTCCTACCAACTAAGTAGGAATACTGCGGATTGGATGGACGATGAGACGGCTCCCCATGCGTCGGTTGGTCTCCCTGGCCACCCTCGCCGTCGTCGGCGCGGCGACCCTGGGCACCGCCGCCGCCTGCGGCGACGACAGCGAGAGCGCGGGTGGCGGCTCCGGCCCGGTGACCCTGCGGCTCGGCTACTTTCCCAACATCACCCACGCGCCGGCGGTGGTCGGCGTGGAGAAGGGCATCTTCGCCGAGAAGCTCGGCACCGGCGTCACGCTGGAGACGAAGACCTTCAACGCCGGCCCCGCCGCGATCGAGGCGATCTTCTCCGGCGCGCTCGACGCCACGTACATCGGCCCGAACCCCACCGTGAACGCCTTCTCGAAGTCCAAGGGCGAGGCCGTCCGGGTCGTCTCCGGCGCGGCCTCCGGTGGCGTCGCGCTCGTGGTGAAGCCGGAGATCACGTCGGTCGAGCAACTGCGGGGCAAGAAGATCGCCACCCCGCAGCTCGGCAACACGCAGGACGTGGCGATCCGCCACTGGCTCAAGGAGAAGGGCCTCACGACGACCAAGGAGGGCGGCGGCGACGTCAAGATCGTCCCGCAGGAGAACGCCCAGACGGTGGAGACGTTCGGCAGTGGGGCGATCGACGGCGCCTGGGTGCCCGAGCCGTTCGTCTCCCGGCTGGTCAACGCCGGCGGGAAGGTGCTCGTCGACGAGCGCGACCTCTGGCCGGACGGCAAGTTCGTGATCACCAACCTGATCGTCAGCACCAAGTTCCTCAAGGCCCACCCCGACGTGGTGAAGAAGCTGGTCGAGGGGCAGGTGGCGGCGAACGAGTTCGTCAACGGCAAGCCCGACGAGTCGCAGCAGGCCGTCTCCGACCACATCGGCAAGATCAGCGGCAAGCCGCTGGACCTCAAGCTGATCAAGCAGGCCTGGCCGACGCTGGAGTTCACCAACGACCCCATCGCCTCCTCGCTGAAGACCGGGCTCGACCACGCCGTCGCGGTCGGGCTGACCCAGCCGGTCAGCCTCGACGGGCTCTACGACCTGACGCACCTCAACGAGGTGCTCAAGGGCCAGGGCAAGGCCGAGGTCGTGCAACCATGACGTCGACCACGACGGCGCCCCGCAGCGCGACCGGCCCGGTCGCGCTGCACGGCGTCACCAAGGTGTACGGGCGCGGGCCGAACGCCGTCCTCGCCCTGGACGGGGTCTCCCTCGACGTCGCGCCCGGCGAGTTCGTCTGCCTGGTCGGAGCCTCCGGCTGCGGCAAGAGCACGCTGCTCAACCTCGTGGCCGGCCTGGACCGGCCCAGCGGCGGGCGGATCGCCCTCGGCGAGGGGGTCGAGCCGGGGTTGATGTTCCAGGAGCCGGCCCTCTTCCCCTGGCTGACCGTCGAGGGCAACGTCGAGGTGCCGCTCAGGCTGCGCGGGCTGCCCCGGGCCGCGCGCCGGGAACGGGTCGCCGAACTGCTGGGCACGGTGCACCTGGCCGACTTCGGCCGCAAGCGCCCCCACGAGCTCTCCGGCGGCATGCGCCAGCGGGTGGCGCTGGCCCGCACCCTCGCCCTGGACACGCCGGTGCTGCTGATGGACGAGCCGTTCGGCGCGCTGGACGCGATGACCCGCGACATCCTGCACGACGAGCTGGAACGGATCTGGGCCGAGCGGCGGCTCACCGTGCTCTTCGTGACGCACAACGTCCGCGAGGCGGCCCGGCTCGCCGACCGGATCATCCTGCTCTCCAGCCGACCCGGCCGGATCATCTGGTCCACCCCGGTCGACGTGCCCCGGCCGCGACGCATCGACTCCCCCGAGGTCGCCGCGGTCGCCGCCGAGGTCACCGACCGCCTGCGTACGGAGGTGGGCCGCCATGGCCGGTGACACCCTCGCCGCCGTCCCGCGTACCGACGCGGAGATCTCGGGGCTGGACGCCCTGGAACTGGCCGGCCGGGAGCAGAGCCGGCCGCGGGCCGCCCGGCTCTGGGCCGCGACCTGGCCGAAGCTGGCCGCGCTCAGCATCGCCGTCGGCGCGTGGCAGGTCGTGGTCTGGACCGGCTGGAAGCCCGAGTACGCGTTGCCCGGCCCGGCCGCCGTCGGGCAGGAACTGCTCCGGCAGGTCAGCGGCGTCCAGCTCTGGGACGGACTCGCCACCACGCTGCGCCGGGCGGCGGTCGGCTACGTGTTCTCGGTCGCCGTGGGCCTGCTGGTCGGCCTCGCGGTGGCCCGGTCGCGGATCCTGCGGGCGGCGATCGGCTCGATGATCACGGCACTGCAGACCATGCCCTCGATCGCCTGGTTCCCGCTGGCGATCCTGCTCTTCGAGCTGAGCGAGAAGGCGATCTTCTTCGTGGTGGTGCTCGGCGCCGCGCCGTCCATCGCCAACGGCGTGATCGCCGGTGTGGACTACGTGCCGCCGCTGCTGCTGCGCGCCGGCCGCAACCTCGGCGCCCGGGGGCTGAACCTGTACCGGTACGTCATCGCGCCCGCCGCGCTGCCGGCCATCGTGGCCGGCCTCAAGCAGGGCTGGGCGTTCTCCTGGCGCAGCCTGATGGCCGGCGAGCTGATCGTGGTCGGCATCTCGCAGACCTCGCTGGGCGCCCAGCTGACCTACTCCCGGGAGCTGTCGGACTCGCCCTGGCTGATCTCCACCATGATCGTGATCCTGGTCCTGGGCCTGGTGGTCGACGCCGCGTTCGGGGCGGCCGACAAGGCGATCCGGCGCCGCTGGGGCGTGCTGGACCAGGCCGGTCAGTGACGTGTACGTCTCCGCGCGCAGCGACTACGCGCTCCAGGCCATGCTCGCCGTCGCCGCCGCCGACCCGGTCGGCGGCGGCGGGCTGGTCAAGGCCGCAGCCCTGGCCGGCCGCCAGGACATCCCGCTGAGCTTCCTCCAGGGCATCCTGGTCGACCTGCGCCGGGCCGGCCTGCTGCACAGCCACCGCGGCACGGACGGCGGGTACACCCTCGCCCGCCCCGCGGCCGAGATCAGCGTCGGCGACGTGCTCCGCGCGGTGGGCGGATCGCTGACGACGGTCCGCGGGCTGCCGGCCGAACAGGCCGGCTACCGGGGCGCGGCGACCGGCCTCCGGGACGTCTGGCTGGCCGTGCACGGGGCGGTCGCCCTGGTGGTCGACCGGACCACCCTCGCCGACCTGCTGGGCACGCAGCACCCGGCGGTTGACACGCGGCAGACCCCCACCCGCTGACCGCCGGCTCCCGGCGGCGGCCCCGCCGCGGCGCTCGGACGGTGGCGGCCCAGCGGGCGGCGCTGGCGGCCCAGCGGGCGGCGCTGGCGGCCCAGCGGGCGGCGCTGGCGGCCCAGCGGGCGGCGCTGGGCGACGGCAATGGCCCAGGGCGACGGCGCGGCCCGGGGCGACGGCGGTGGCTCACGGCGACGGCGGTGAGTCAGCCGGCGATGGTGGTCGGCCCCCCGGTCGGGCTGTGCAGCTCGACCGGAGCGGCCGGAGCGGCCCCGTCCGGGGTGGCGTGCCACGGCGTGAAGACCGCGACCATGGCGAGCAGCAGCCCGGCGAGCGCGACCGCGAGCACCAGCAGCAGTTCACGCACCGCGCCCGTGCCGACGTCGCTCGCCATGATCACCCCTCCCGCGCCGGGCGGTCCCGCCCGGGTCGTTCCCCCCGGCCCCCAGCTTCCACCACCACCGGCCACCGGAACAGTCACCGATCGGACGTAACGTCCGCTGATTCCCGACTCAGCCGGCGCCGGTCTGGAACGGGTGTTCACGGACCGTCACGACCGGTCCGGTACGGGTGCCTGCCCACACCCGAGACCGACCGGGCCGGGCCGAGGGCGGGCGGGCGTCAGGAGGCGCGGGGCGTCCGGGGCCGCCGCGGCCGGCGGGGCCGCCCCGAGGCGCGGTGCGGAGACCGGCCACCCTCGCCGGCACGCCCGCCCTCGCCGGCCCGGCCACCCGAGCGTCCGGCGGCCGACGTGGCGGCGGCGGCCTGCGGCGGGGGCGGCGCGATCGTCACCGGCACCCCGGACGGCTCACGGGCGCCGGTCACCCGGGCCAGTGCCTCGTCGCCGGGGCGTACCTGGACGGACTCGGGGCGGATGCCGGCAGTGCTCATCAGCCGGGACACGTCCCGGCGCTGCTCGGGCAGGACCAGGGTGACCACCGTGCCCGACTCCCCCGCCCGGGCGGTACGCCCACCGCGGTGCAGGTAGTCCTTCGCCTCGGTGGGCGGGTCCACGTTGACCACCAGGTCCAGCCCGTCGACGTGGATGCCCCGGGCCGCCACGTCGGTGGCGACCAGCGCGGTCACCTGCCCCGTGCGGAACTGCTCCAGGATCCGGGTGCGCTGCGGCTGCGACTTGCCGCCGTGCAGCGCGGCCGCGCGTACGCCCTTGGCCAACAGTTGGCGGGCGACCCGGTCGGCGCGGTGCTTGGTGCCCATGAACAGGATGGTGCGTCCCTCGCGGGCGGCGATCCAGGTCAGCGCGGCCGGCTTGTCCGCCGCGTCGACGTGCAGGACGTGGTGGGTCATCGCGGTCACGGTGGCGGTGCCCGGGTCGACCGAGTGCGAGACCGGGTCGGTGAGGAAGCGGCGGACCAGCTTGTCCACGCCGCCGTCCAGAGTGGCCGAGAAGAGCATCCGCTGCCCGTCCGGGGCGACCTGCTCCAGCAGCTTCGTCACCTGCGGCAGGAAGCCCATGTCGGCCATCTGGTCGGCCTCGTCGAGCACGGTGATCGCGACCTGGTCCAGCCGGGCGTCGCCGCGGTTGATCAGGTCGTGCAGCCGCCCGGGGGTGGCCACGACCAGTTCGGCGCCCGCGCGCAGGGCGTCCGCCTGGCGCTGCAGCGACAGGCCGCCGACGACGGTGGCGCAGCGCAGCCCGACGGCCCGGGCGTACGGGTCGAGTGCGGTGGTGACCTGCTGAGCCAGCTCCCGGGTCGGCACCAGCACCAGGGCCAGCGGCCGGCCCGGGCGGGCCCGGCGGCCGGCGGTGCGCGACAGCACGGGGAGCCCGAAGGCGAGGGTCTTGCCGGAGCCGGTACGGCCCCGGCCGAGCACGTCCCGGCCGGCGAGCGAGTCCGGCAGCGTCGCCGCCTGGATCGGGAACGGCTCGGTGATGCCCTGGGCGGCCAGCTCGGCGAGCAGCGCCGGGGCCAGCCCGGTATGGGCGAACGACGGTACGACGGTGGTCATGCGGAAGCCTTCCTCGACGCGGCACGTGTCGAGGGAGGGCGCCAAAGGCGGCGCTGTCACCGGCGGACCAGGCCGCGGGTGACTCACAAGCACGAACCGAAAGGGGTACGGGCCGGCCCGCCGCCGCGTTCCGCCGCCTGCGTACGCAGGTGGACGGCGGGGCGGACCGGTCCCGTCACCACGCCCGGAGGGCGCGGTGGGTGTTACGCGAAGATCCGAAGATCAGAGCGGGCGGATGTTCTCCGCCTGCGGGCCCTTCTGGCCCTGGGTCACCTCGAACTCGACCCGCTGGTTCTCGTCCAGGCTCCGGTAGCCGGAGGTCTGGATGGCCGAGAAGTGGGCGAAGACGTCGGCGCCGCCGCCGTCCGGGGTGATGAAGCCGAAGCCCTTGTCAGCGTTGAACCACTTGACGGTGCCAATAGCCATTTTTGTCTCGTCTCCTTGACGGAACGTCGGGCCCGCACCTGTTGCGGGCCCGAAGAGGAGCGCGCCAGGCGGAACTGCCTGACTCGCCTGTCGCTTCTGGTCGCCCCGCCCGGAGAACTCCGGACACAACAAAGAGCGCCTGGGGCCACAATCCTCCAGGCGCACACAGAGTCTCTGGGAACCATAACTGCAACCCGACCAACCTATCACGGATTCGCCGGATGACCATCGTCTGCCGGGTTTTCCGGCACCGAGGTGATCAGCGCGGTGAGCCCGTCGACGTCGAGCAGGTCGGCCGGGCGCACGGTGACGTCGTCGCGCACGTAGTGGAACGCCGCGCCGACCCGCTCCACCGGCACCCCGGCCAGCTCCGCCCAGGCCAGCCGGTAGACCGCGAGCTGCACCGCGGCCACCTCGGCGGCGGGTCCGGCCGGCTGCCGGCCGGTCTTCCAGTCGACCACGTCGAACCGCCCGCCGGGGCGGGCGAAGACCGCGTCCATCCGGCCCCGCACCACCACCCCGGCGATCACCGTGGCGAACGGCACCTCCACCTCGACCGGCACCCGGTCGGCCCACTCGCTGGCCAGGAAGCGCTCCTGGAGTTCGGCGAGCGCCTCGTCAGGCGCGGCGTCCGCGTCGGCCGCGCCCGGCAGCTCGTCCAGGTCGAGCAGCCGGTCGGCGCCGAACCGCTGCTCCAGCCATGTGTGGAAGGCGGTGCCCCGGCGGGCGTACGGGCTCGGCTCGGTGGGCACCGGACGGCGCAGCGCCCGGGCCAGCGCCGCCGGATCCCGGCGCAGCGCCACCAGCTGGGTCACCGAGAGCTGCCCGGGCAGCGCCACCTCGACCGCGCCGGCCTGCCGGGTCAGCTCGGCCCGCTCGGCGAGCAGCAGGTCGGCCTCCCGCCGCCACCGCGCGAGGTCCGGGTCGCCGGCCGGCGGCTCAGCTCCCGCCCCGGCGGCGTCGTCGCCGTCGGCCGGCCGTTCCGGGCCCGCCCCGTCACCGGGTTCCGGGCCGGCCGCGCCCCGCCCGCCGGCCGGCGGGCGGCCCGCCGCGTCGCCGTCGGCGAGGAAGCGGCGGACCAGGACGGCTGCCTCGGCCAGTGCCGGGCGGCGGGCGCCGAGCGGATCGGCCGGCCACTCGGCGCGGAGCACCACCTCGGTGGTCGGGTTGACCGCGTCGCCCGGCGGCTCCGGCGCCCACTCGTCGACCAGGTGCCCCGCGCGGCCGTCCAGGCAGGCGTCGTGCACCTCCCGCAGCAGCACCGACGGGCCGCGCGGCCGCTTGGTCCCCTCCCCCCACCAGTGGCCGGAGCAGAGCAGCAGCCGGCGGGGCCGGGTCACCGCCACGTACGCCAGCCGGCGCTCCTCCCGCTCGTCGTGCGCCCGCCAGGCGTCGGTGAAGTCCTCCAGCGCCCGGGCCACCCCGCGCTGGTCCTCGGTGCCGCCCAGGCCCAGCTCGGGCAGCCCGTCGGCGTCGCCGCGCAGCGGGAACGGCAGCACCCCGAGCCCGCCCAGCCAGTGGTCGGAGTTGCGCACCGGCCCCGGCCACACGCCCCGGCTCAGCCCGGCCACCGCGACCACGTCCCACTCCAGGCCCTTCGCGGCGTGCGCGGTGAGGATCTGCACCGCCCCCTCGACCACCTCCACCTCGCCCGGGCTGAGGCCGCGCTCCTCGTCCTCGGCGGCGGCGAGGTAGGCCAGGAAGCCCGACAGGGTGGCGCCCGGCGTCTCGCCGCCGAACCGGGCGGCGACGTCGCCGAGCGCGTCCAGGTGGCCCCGGGCCAGGCCGGCGTCCCCGGCGCCGTCCCGGCCGGCGCGTACGGCCACCTCCACGTCCAGGCCGATCGTGCGCTCGATGTCCGCGATCAGCTCCGGCAGGGACTGGTCCAGCCGGTAGCGCAGCAGCCCCAGCTCCCGGGCGTACGCGCGCAGCCGCGCGTAGCCCTCCGCCGAGTACGCCTGCGCCGGGCCGAGGTCGGCCAGCGCCTCGACCAGGGTCGCCTCGTCGAGCAGGTCGGGGGTGATCTCCGGGCTGCCGTCGTCGGCGAGCTTCCGCCGGGCGGCGGCGATGCCCTTCGCCCGCCGGTGCAGAGCCACCAGGTCACGCGGGCCGATCCGCCAGCGCGCCCCGGTCAGCAGCCGCAGCAGGGCCGCCCCGTCCGTCGGGTCCGCCAGCACCCGCAGCGTGCACACCACGTCGCGCACCTCGGGGGTGTCCAGCAGGCCGCCCAGGCCGACCACCTCGACGGGCAGCCCGCGCTCGCGCAGTGCCGACTCGATCGCGGGGATCTGACTGCGCAGCCGCACGAGCACGGCCGTCGTCGGCCGCAGCGGCACCGGGATGTGCTCGGGCAGCGCCCCGGGCATGGCAGCCGCCCCGCGCCAGGCGTGCAGCACGCTGTCGGCGATCCAGTCGGCCTCGTCGGCGTACGTCGGGAGCAGGGCGCAGTGGACGGTGCCGCCGGCGGCGCCGCGGGCGCTGCGGTGCGGCACCGGGTCCTTGACGCTCATCGCGGCGTGCAGCTCCGGCACCCGGGCGCCGGCGGCCCGCAGCGGGGTGGCCAGGGCGTTGGCGACGCCGAGGATCTCGGGGCGGTTGCGCCAGCTCGTGGTGAGGCCGAGCACCTCGGCCGGCGCGCCGTCGGCGCGGGCGAACTCCGTGGGGAAGCGGTCCAGGGTGCCGGCGCTCGCCCCCCGCCAGCCGTAGATCGACTGGCACGGGTCACCGACCGCGGTCACCGGGTGCCCGCCGCCGAACAGCGCGTTGAGCAGCACCACCTGGGCGTGGCTGGTGTCCTGGTACTCGTCCAGCAGCACCACCCGGAAGCGGTCCCGCTCGATCTCGCCGACCCCCGGGTGGTCCCGGGCCACCCGGGCCGCCCGGGCGAGCTGGTCGGCGAAGTCCATCGCCTCGAAGTCCTCCTTCCGCCGGGCGTACGCGCGCACCAGCGGGAGCAGCTTCAGCCGGGTCTGCTGGAGGGCCAGGGCCTTGCGCACGTCGGCGTAGACCCGGCCGGGGCGGGCCTGCACCTCGGCGAAGAACCGGCCCGTCCAGGCGGCCAGCTCGTCCGGGTCGACCAGGTGCTCGTCCAGCTCGCCGGCGAGCGCCAGCACGGCGTCGGTGACCGTGCTCGGCATCCGGTCCACCTCGGACATGTCGCCGTCGTAGTTGCGCACCAGCAGGTCGACGAGCTGCCAGCGGGACGCCTCGGTGAGCAGCCGGGTGGACGGCTCGTAGCCGGCCCGCAGCCCGTGCTCGGTGACGATCCGGCCCGCGTACGAGTGGTAGGTGGAGACGGTCGGCTCCCCCGCCAGCGGGTCGTCGAGCGGGTCCCGCCCCCGCCGCCCCAGCCGCCGCACCAACTGGTCGAGCCGCGTACGCACCCGGTGCGCCAGCTCGCCGGCGGCCTTGCGGGTGAAGGTGAGCCCGAGCACCTGCTCCGGCCGCACGTGCGAGTTGGCGACCAGCCAGACCACCCGGGCCGCCATCGTCTCGGTCTTGCCCGAGCCCGCGCCCGCGACCACCAGCAGGGGCTCCACGGGCGCGGCGATGATGGCCGCCTGCTCCCGGGTGGGCGCCGGCAGCCGCAGCAGCTTCGCCAGCTCCACCGGCGTGTACCGGGGGCCGGCGTCGGCGACCCGGGGCGCCGGTGTCGCCGTGCCGAACAGGGCGGGCTGGGTCACCGCTCCGCCTCAGTTCGCGACTGCGGGGCTCGCAAACTCACTCCTCACACTCACGGTGCCGTCCTGGCTCGCGGCCGCCGGGCTCGCAACCTCATCCTCAGGCTCACGGTTGGTCGGGGCGGCGGGCGGTCGGCGGCTCGACCACCTGGCGGCCCTGCCCGGACACAGGGCAGCTCGACCGCACCGGGCAGACCCGGCACTTCGAGTTGGCGACGGCGGCGAACGTGGCGGCGGCCATCGTATCGGCGGTGCGCCGCACCAGCGCGGTCGCCCAGCCGGCCTCCGGGCCCTCCCCGGCCGGTGGCTGGCTCTGCTCCTTCGCGTCCTTCGCCCCGGTGCCGAGCTGCACGAGCGCCGCCCCGCCGGACTCCTCGCCGAACTCGGCGAACGCTCCCGCCTCGACCGCCGCCTGGTACGCACCGAGCTGCGGGTGCTCGGCCAGGTCGTGCGCGGTGACCGCGGTGGACTTCCCGGTCTTCAGGTCGATCACGACCAGCCGGCCGTCGGCGTCGACCTCCAGCCGGTCCACCCGGCCGACCAGCTCGACGGGCCGGTGCGGGTCGTCGAGGCGCACCGCGAACTCGTGCTCGATCGCGAGCAGCCGGCGCGGGTTGGCCGCCAGCCAGCGCAGCAGCTTGTCGACCATCCCCTCGGCGCGGGCCCGCTCGGGCCCGACCATCCAGCGGGCGGCCAGCTCGATCGCGTCGAACCGGGCGGCGACGTAGTCCAGCAGGGCGCCCCGGTCGACGCTCGCGTCCTCGGCGAGCATCGCGGCGGCGTGCACGAGGTTGCCGACCCCCTGGGCGGCGCTGGCCGGGGCGCTGCCGCCGTGCCGCTCCAGCAGCCAGCGCAGGCTGCACCGCAGCGCGCTCTCCATGCCCGACGGGGTGACCCGGACCGGCTCCCCCTCGCCGACGAGCGGGCGGTCGTCGGAGAGCTGCCGCAGCCCCCACCAGTCGTCCGGGTGCGCGCCGGCCACCCCGGCGGCCGCGAGGCGGGCCAACTCGGCCGCCGCCGCCTGCCGCCGGGCGTAGGGCGCGTCCGGGTCGCTGACCGCCGTACGCAACTCCGCGACCAGCGCCGGCAGGGTGAGCGCGCGGGGCGGCCGGCTCACCGGCAGCGTCCTCGGCCGGTCCGGTTCCTCCTCGGCCGCCGTCACCGGGCCGTCGCCCGCCCCCGCCCCGGCTCCTGGCCGGTCCGGGCTCGACCCGCCCGACGTCGAACCGGCCCGCGCCGGCTCGGCCGAAGTCGGCGCCGCGGGGTCACCGGCCTGCGTCGGCCCGGACGGGTCCGGCCGGCCGGGCGGGGAGCCGTCGTCCGGCGCGGGCGGGTCGGTCGGGCCCAGCTCGTAGAGGAAACGGCTCGGCTGTTCCTCGTGGTCGTCGCCGCCGACAGCGGCGGAGGCGACCGCGCTGACCAGCAGTCGACGCCGGGCCCGGGTGACCGCCACGTGGAACAGCCGCCGCTCCTCGTCGAGCAGCGCCGAGGTCTGCCCGACCAGGGTGGCCACCGTGCCGGCGCCGGCCGCCCGGCCGGCGAGCACGTCGACCAGCCGCTCGGAGCCGAGCAGGCTGCCGCGCAGCCGCAGGTCGGGCCAGACGCCCTCCTGCACCCCGGCGACCGCCACCAGGTCCCACTCCAGCCCCTTCGCGGCGTGCGCGGTGAGCAGCCGGACCGCCTCACCCCGGTCGGCGGTGGGGGCGATCGTGTCAGCCGGCAGGTCCTGGCCGAGGACGTGGTCGAGGAAGACCTCGGTGCGCGCGCCGGGCAGCCGGTCCGTGAACCGGGCCGCCGCGTCGAAGAGCACCATCACGGCATCGAGGTCCCGGTCGGCGGCCTCGGCGCGCCGGCGCCGGGCCACGTCCCCCTCGCCGGCCACCGTCTGGCCCCGGCCGATCGCGGCGGACCACAGCTCGGCCAACCCGCTGGCCCGCCAGACCGCCCACAGCACGTCCTCCGCGGTGGCGCCGGGCCGGGCGGCGGTCTCCCGGGCGACGGCCAGCAGGCCGGCCACCGTCTGCGCCGGCTCGGCCCAGCGCCGCTCGATACCGGCCAGCTCGGCCGGGTCGCGCAGCGCCTCGACGATCAGCTCGCCCGAGGGCCGGCGGTCGCCGGCGGCCAGCGCCAGGGCCCGCAGCCCCTGCCGCAGCCGCCGCTCGGCCAGCGGATCGGCGCCGCCGAGCGGCGAGTGCAGCAGGGCGACGGCGGCCTCCTCGTCGAGCCGCTCGGGCTCCAGCGCGCAGCGCAACAGGAGCAGCAGCGGCGCGACCGCCGGTTGCAGGTGCAGCGGCAGGTCCTCGCCGTGCACCACGGTGGGCACCCCGGCGGCGTGCAGCGCGCGTTGCAGCGAGGGCAGCTGCCGCCCGGTGGACCGCACCAGCACGGCCATCTCCGACCACGGCACGCCGCCGAGCAGGTGCGCCTCGCGCAGGGCGTGGGCCAGCCAGGCCGCCTCGCTGGTGGCCGAGCGGAAGGTGCGCACCTCCACCGAGCCCGGTGGCGCGGCGGGCAGCGGGTGCAGCCTGCGGTGCGCCGCCGGACCGCGCAGCCGCCGCGCCAGCCGGCCGGACGCGGCGAGCAGCCGGGGGCCGGCCCGGTAGGAGGTGGTCAGCACCACCTGCGCCGCGGGCGCCCCGGAGGCGGTGCGGAAGCGGTGCGGGAACGTGGTCACCACGGCGGGGTCCGCGCCGCGGAAGGCGTACGTGGACGAATCAGGGTCGGCGAACGCGACGAGGGACTTGCCGCCGCCGGCCACCGTCGCGAGCAGTTCCTGCTGGGCGGGATCGGTGTCGGCCAGCTCGTCGACGTAGACGTACGCCAGCCGGCGTCGCTCGGCCGCGAGCAGCTCGGGGTCGTCGAGCAGCATCCCGGTGGCGGCCCGGACCAGCTCGGCCGGGTCGTATGCGACGGAGCCGCGGTTGCTGACGTCGCGCAGGGCGAGCACGGCCACGTACTCCCGGAGGAAGCGCGCGGCGGCCGGCCAGTCGGCGCGGCCGAGCTTCTCGCCCAGCCGGGCCAGCTCGACGGGGCCGACCCCGCGCTCGGCGGCGCGCATCAGCAGGTCGCGCAGTTGTGCCGCGAAAGCCCGGGTGCGCAGCGCGGGGCGCAGGTCCTCCGGCCAGCCGACCGGGTCGTCGCCCGGTTCCTCGCCGACCACGTCGAGCAGCTCGCGGATGATCAGATCCTGCTCGGGGCCGGTGAGCAGCCGGGGGGACGGCTCTCCCCGCTCGGCCGCGGCCCGGCGCAGCAGCCCGAAGGCGTACGCCGGGAAGGTGCGCACCAGCGGCTCGCGCAGCACGCGGTGCCCGCCCCCGGCGGCCCGGGCCTCGATCCGCTGGCGCAGCGCGGTGGCGCCCCGGCGGCCGAAGGTGAGCACCAGGATCCGCTCCGGGTCGACGCCCTCGGCCACCCGCGCGGCGACCGCCTCGACCAGGGTGCTGGTCTTGCCCGTGCCGGGGCCGCCGAGCACCAGCATCGGCCCGTCGGTGTGCGCGACGACCTCCGCCTGGCGCGGGTCGGTCAGCCGCGCCGTCCCCCGGTGCGCGGCACCGCCGGCCGGCCCACCTGGCCGCCCGTCCCCCCGGGCCGGCCCACCGGACCGGTGGCCCCCCGGGGCCGCCTCGGCGGGCCGGCGCACCAGCCGGTACGCCTGCATCCCCCCATCCCACCACGCCGGTACGACACCCCCACCCCGCCACCCCGCCCCGCCCCGCACGGCGCGGAACGGAGCAGGGTGGGGGTGGCTCAGGTCAGGCGGAGTTCGAGGGCGTCCAGGGCGGCGGGGACCGTGTCGGTCACGGTGAGCAGGTCGAGCCCGGCGGGCTTGAGGAAGGTCTGGTCGGCCAGGGCGCGCAGCCAGTCGAGCATCGGGCGGTAGAAGCCGTCGGTGTCGACCAGCACCATCGGCTTGGCGTGCAGGGCGAGCGTCGCCGTCGTCCAGACCTCGAACAGCTCGTCGAGGGTGCCGAGGCCGCCGGGCAGCGTGAGGAACGCGTCCGACTTGTCGATCATCAGAGTCTTGCGACTGGCCATCGAGTCGGTCACGAGCAGCTCGTCCGACGCCAGGTCGGCGACCTCCAGGTCGACCAGCGACTGCGGGATCACCCCGATCGTCCGCCCGCCGGCGGCCCGCGCGCCGTCCGCCAACGCGCCCATCATGCCGACGCACCCACCCCCGCTGACCAGCGTGTGCCCACGCCGGGCGATCTCCGCGCCCGTCTCGGCCGCGAGGTCGAGCCAGCGGCGGTCGAGCGTACGGGAGGAGGCGCAGAACACGCAGATCGCCGCCACGCCTCAGCGCTCCCCGCTCGCGTCGCCCGCCCGGCGCTGCCCGGCCGACGCGGCCCCGGCCGACGCACCGCCACCCGACGCACCGCCACCCGACGCACCGCCACCCGACGTGGCGCCGCCGGGCACGTCGGCGCCGCCGGTCGACCCGCCGCCGGTCGCCGCCCCGGCCGTGGCGGCGGCCTGCTGCTCGGCGGCGGCGACGGCCACGGCCTCCTCGCGGACCGCCTCCTGCTCGGCGGAGAGCGCGGCCTCGGCCTCCACGATGTGCCGGACCGCCGCGTCGACGTCGTCGGTCACGCAGATCAGTTCCAGGTCGATCGACCCGATCTTGCCGTCGGCGGCCATGGTGTCCCGCAACCAGTCGAGCAGGCCACGCCAGTAGTCGGCGCCCATCAGCACCACCGGGAACCGGGTGACCTTGCCCGTCTGCACCAGGGTGAGCGCCTCGAAGAGCTCGTCCATGGTGCCGAACCCGCCGGGCAGCACGACGAACGCCTGCGCGTACTTGACGAACATCGTCTTGCGGGCGAAGAAGTAGCGGAAGTCGATCGCCAGGTCGACCCAGTCGTTGAGGCCCTGCTCGAAGGGAAGCTCGATGCCGAGCCCGACGGATAGCCCGCCCGCCTCGCTGGCACCCCGGTTGGCCGCCTCCATCACGCCCGGCCCGCCGCCGGTGATCACCGCGTAGCCTGCCCGGGCCAGGGCCCCGCCCAGCGCCTCGGCCAGCCGGCACTCCGGGCTCTCCGGCCGGCTGCGGGCGGAGCCGAAGACGCTCACCGCCGGGGGCAGGTCGGCGAGGGTGTCGAAGCCCTCCACGAACTCGGAGAGGATGCGCAGGGCCCGCCAGGCGTCCTTGGTCTTCCAGTCGCCGCGCCCCCGCGAGTCGAGCAGGCGCTGGTCGGCGGTGCTGCTCGGGATCGCCTGCCGACGCAGTGTCACGGCCCCCCGGTGCCGTTCCCGTCCCGGCTCGCGGCCGGCCTCCCGCCCGTTGCTCTGACCCATGGGAGCAACCGTAGTGGAGCGACACCCGCCGGGTGCGCGGGGCGACGAGCCCGGAAATTAGTTCCGGATCATGGGCAACTAATTCGGTCGCCCGTACGTCTTACTATTCACATACCGGGTATGCCCCGGCGCGCGCCTTCGGGGGAGGAGCCAGCGTGATCAGCAACAGCGAGATGATCCGGATCCGGCGACAGATGCAGCGCCGGATCCGCGACGTGGTGGCCGAGCGCCGCCGCGCCCGCCTGATGGAGCCGTCCGCCGCCGACCAGGGCGGTCCGGCCGACGCCCGGCCCACCGCCGACGCGTCCGCCACCGTCTGACCGCACCAGCACCGTCCGACCGCACCGACGACCCGCGACCGGGAGGTTCGCGTCACCGGGCACCGCCCGGCCGACGCGGGCCTCCCGGTCGCACATGGGGCGGCCACCGGGGGCGGGCGGCCGGCAGGCGCCGGGACGACCGCCCAGGAGGCCGTCAGGCGGGGGCGAGCCAGCGGTGCAGCGTGGCGGCGCCGTCCCGGATCTTGCTGATCTCGACGTGCTCGTCCGGGTGGTGGGCCAGGTTCGGGTCGCCGGGGCCGAAGTTCAGGGCCGGGATGCCCATCGCCGCGAACCGGGCCACGTCCGTCCAGCCCAGCTTGCCGATCGGGGCGGCACCGACCGCCGCGAGGAACTCCCGGGCCGGGGCCGCCTCCAGCCCGGGCGGGGCACCGGCGGCCGAGTCGGTGACCCGCACGTCGAAGCCGGCGAAGACCTCCCGCACGTGCGCCTCGGCCTCGGCCGGCGTACGGTCCGGCGCGAACCGGTAGTTGACCTCGACTTCGCACCGGTCCGGCACCACGTTGCCGGCCACGCCGCCGTTGATGCGGACCGCGTTCATCCCCTCCCGGTAGTCGCAGCCGTCGATGGTGACGCGCCGCGCCTCGTACCGGGTCAGCCGGTCGAGCACCTCGCCCGCCGCGTGGATCGCGTTCACTCCGTGCCACGAGCGGGCCGAGTGGGCGCGTACGCCGGTGGTGGTGACGATCACCCGCATGGTGCCCTGGCAGCCCGCCTCGACGATCCCGTACGTCGGCTCCAGCAGCACCGCGAAGTCCGCCTCCAGCCACTCCGGGTGCGCCTCGGCGACGAGGAAGAGGCCGTTGTACTTCGACTCGATCTCCTCGGCCTCGTAGAAGAAGTACGTCACGTCGTAGCGCGGGTCCGGCAGCGTCACCGCCAGGTGCAGCGCGTACGCCACCCCGGACTTCATGTCGGAGGTGCCGCAGCCGTACATCAGGTCGCCGCGCATGCTCGACGGGAAGTTGTTGTTCAGCGGCACCGTGTCCAGGTGGCCGGCGAGCACGATCCGCTGGTCCCGACCCAGGTCGGTCCGCGCCATCACCGTGTTGCCGTGCCGGTAGGTGGTCAGGTGCGGCACGCCCCGCAGCACCTCCTCCACGCAGTCGGCGATGGCCTTCTCGTCGAGGGACACGGACTCTATGTCGACCAGCGCACGGGTCAGGGCCACCGGATCGGCCAGGACCTCGGGGGTCAGCGGGTTCTCCATGGTTCGCACGGTACCGTCAGGTCGGGTGAGCGCGAGGAGCGAGCGTTCCCCGGGCGACCGGCGTGGGACGCGGCCGCGCGGGGGCGCGAGGGGAACCGGCGACCCGCAGCCACGAACGAGAGGTGAATCAGTGACGTCCGAATCCGCCTGGGGCATCGGCCTGGCCACCGTGACCGCTGACGACCAGGTGCTCGACACCTGGTACCCGACCGGCAAGCTGGGGCTCGGCGAGCTGCCGCTGGTCGCCGGCGAGGACGAGGCGGACGTGCTGGACCTGCCGCCGGGGGCGGTCGGCGACCGGGTGCTGCCCGGGCTGCGTACCGTCCAGGTGGTCACCGTGATCGGCTCGCTGGACGACCCGATCAAGGACGCCGCCGACGCGTACCTGCGGCTGCACCTGCTCTCGCACCGCCTGGTGCGTCCCAACGAGCTGAACCTCGACGGCATCTTCGGCAAGCTGGCGAACGTCGCGTGGACCTCCGCCGGGCCGTGCCCGCCGGAGCGGGTGGACGAGCTGCGGGTCATCGAGCGGGCGGCCGGCCGCCACCTGGCCGTCCACGGGGTGGACAAGTTCCCCCGGATGACCGACTACGTGGTGCCCTCCGGTGTCCGGATCGCGGACGCCGACCGGGTGCGGCTCGGCGCGCACCTCGCCGCCGGCACCACGGTCATGCACGAGGGCTTCGTCAACTTCAACGCCGGCACGCTCGGCACCTCGATGGTCGAGGGGCGGATCGTGCAGGGCGTGCTGGTCGGCGACGGCTCCGACATCGGCGGCGGCGCCTCCATCATGGGCACCCTCTCCGGCGGCGGCACCGAGAAGGTGCGCATCGGCGAGCGGAGCCTGATCGGCGCGAACGCCGGTGTCGGGATCTCCCTCGGCGACGACTGCGTGGTCGAGGCCGGGTGCTACATCACCGCCGCGTCGAAGATCACGCTGCCGGACGGCCGGGTGGTCAAGGCCCGCGAGCTCTCCGGCGTGGACGGGCTGCTGTTCTGGCGCAACTCGGTCACCGGGGCGCTGGAGGCGAAGCAGCGCACCGGCCGGGGCATCGAACTGAACGCCGCCCTGCACGCCAACGACTGACGGCCGCCCCTCCGGGCCCGCGGTCGGCCGCGGACCCGGAGGGGTACGCCTCACCGCAGGCGGTACGCCTGGATGACGCGCTGGGTGACCGTGTTGCCGGCGGTGTCCCGGGCGGTGGCCCGCAGCGAGACGTGTCCGGCGCCGGCCGGGTGCTCGACGGTGGCCGTCCAGCCGTCCCCGCCGGGCCGTACCCGGGCCCGCTGCCACGTCTTCCCGCCGTCGTAGGAGACGTCGACGGTCAACGCGGCCACCCGGGCCGACGGTGCGCCCGGCTGCCGCTGCACCTGCACCGGGATGGCGAAGGTGCGCCCGGCCGGCGCCGCGTGGTCCTGGTCGAGCCGGGGCGCGAAGCGGATCGCCGACACCGGCAGCGCGGCCGGGTCGTCCCCGGCGACGTGCCGGGACCGGAACGTCCACGTCGCCGCGACCTCGGTGGCGAGGTCGGTGAAGCTCCGCTTCGACAGCACCTCCAGCCGGTAGTCCGCCGCGCCGGGCGGCACCTCGAACCGGCCGTACGCCGGTTCCGGGGTCTCCCCGACCAGCACCCCGTCGCGGTAGAGGGCGGTGCGGGCGGTGTCGGCGACGGAGCCGCCCGGGTGCCCCTCGGCGTCACTGTGCAACGGCACGCCGACCTCGATGCGGTCGCCCTGGCGGGTGATCCCGGCCCCCGGGAGGGACGGCCCGTACGGCGCGCCGTTCCAGCTCTCCCGGTGGTGCCGGCCGGCCCGCAGGCTCCGCTCCTCGGAGACGAGCACCGCCTTGACGTCGGTCCAGCCCTCCTCGGTCGGCACCCCGAAGTTCAGCTCCGAGGACCAGCGCACGCCCCGCGTGTTGTAGTGCTCGACCCGCTGCCCCGGCGCCGCGGTGGGCAGGATGACCGCCCAGCCGCCGACGTCGGGCTCCAGGTGCGGGAAGACCATCCGCTCGGTCACCAGCCCGGAAGGCGCGGTCCGGAACCGGTGGGTGACGGTGGCCAGGTCCTTCGCCCGGTAGTCCCGGACGAAGCCGGTCGGCATCCGGCCGGGCGTCGCCTCGCTGAGGGCGTAGAGGTAGGGGCTGCTGGCGGCCTCCCGGTCGGCCCACTGGCTGCTGATCGTGGCGACGAAGCGCTCCCCCGACACCGACCGGCCGAGACCGGCGCTGAAGAGACCGTCGAAGTCGAAGGCCAGCAGGCCGAAGCCGTAGCTGCCCTCGTCGACGAGGAAGTTCGCGCCGGTGTCGACCAGCACCGTGGTGGCCGAGCCCTGCGGGACGCTCATCCGGATCGGCCTGCCCTGCCGGGCGTCCACGGTGACCCGGGTGTCCCCGGCGACCACCAGCTCCGGCTGGACGATCTGCGTGACCCCGGCGAACTGCTCGCCGTCCACCTCGAACACGAGGCTGTTCAGTCCGTACCGGCCCTTCGGCAGCCGCAGCTCGGCGGTGCCGTCCGGGTCGTACAGGTCGTACGTGGCGAATTCGTCCAGCGAGACCAGCGTGGTGCCGTGCTCGCCGACGGCCGCGCCGTCCCGGCCCAGGTGGCGGACCGTCACGTCGTAGCTCTCCACCTCCCGGTGCACGGCCAGCGGGGTGACCGCCACCGTGTCGCCGGAGCGGGCGACGACCCGGCCGGTGTAGTGGCCGTCCGGCCCGGCGACCCGGGTGTCGGCGGTGACGGTGGCGCTCGCCGTGCCGCCGGCCGGCACGCTGACCCGGTCGGCGCCGAGGGTGAACATGCCGGCGGGGGCCGGCTCGCCGTCCGGGCGGGTCACCTCGACGGCCAGGTCCAGGGTGACCGCGGCCGGGCCGTCGTTGCGCCAGGTCACCGTGCGGGTGATCGGGGCGTCGTCGTGGTGGGGCCAGAGCGCCCGGCCGAAGGAGACGCTGGCCGGGTCGCTGGTCACCGTCTGACCGATCGCGCGGGCCACGTCGACCCGCCCGGCGCCCTGCTCGTACGCGGTCAGCTCCGGGCGGGGTCTCGCCGAGGCCATCAGGGTGGCCTTGAGCCGGTCGGCAGTCCAGTCGGTGTGCTGCTGGGCGAGCAGCGCCACCGCGCCGGTGACGTGCGGCGCGGCCATGGACGTGCCGGACAGGGCGACGTACCCGTCCCCGGCCGGCTCGCCGATCACCCCGTCCCGGCTGCGGGCCGCGACGATCCCCACGCCGGGGGCGGTGATGTCCGGCTTGAGCGCGTCGTCGCCGACCCGGGGGCCGCGGCTGGAGAAGCCGGCGAGGGTGTCGTCCCGGTCGACGGCACCCACGGAGAGTGCGGCGTCGGCGGTGCCGGGGGAACTGACCGGGGCGAAGGTGCCGTCGTTGCCGGCGCTGATCACGAAGAGGGCACCGGTCTGCGCGGTGAGCGCGTTGACGGCCTCCTCCAGCGGGTCGACCTCCGGCGTGTCGAAGCCGCCGAGACTCAGGTTGACCACGTCGGCCCGCTGCTCGACCGCGGCCCACTGCATGCCGGCGAGGATCGCCGACTCGGGGCAGCCGTACGTCTCGCAGACCTTGCCGTCGAGCAGCGTCGCGTCGGGGGCCACGCCCCGGTGCCGGCCACCGGAGGCGGCGCCGCTGCCGGCGATGATCGAGGCGACGTGGGTGCCGTGCCCGACCACGTCGCCGGCCACGGCCTCCTCGGTGAAGTTGCGCGCCTGCGCCACCCGGCCGGCCAGGTCCGGGTGCGTGGCGTCCAGCCCGGTGTCCAGCACCGCCACCCGCACGCCCCGGCCGGTGAGACCGGCCTGGTGGGCGGCCGGCGCGCCGATCTGCGGCACGCTGCGGTCGAGGGTGATCCGCCGCCGGCCGTCGAGCCAGATCCGGTCGACACCCCCTGCCGCGCCGACCCGCGCCCCGGCGGCGGTGACCGCCGCCCACACCTCGCCGGCCCGGTCCTTGGCCGCCGTCGCGGCGACCCCGCGGACGGCGGGCAACTCGCGGGTGACGGTCACCCCGGCGGGCGCCGCCGCACGCCGGGCGGCGCCCGACCCGCTGGTGATCAGCACCGGCAGGTCGTCGCGGCGGGCGTCGTCGTAGCCGGCCTCGATCAGCCCGGTGACGTCGAACAGCCGCCGGTCGACCCGCCCCGCCTGGATCGGCGCCACCGCGTCCTGCGGCACGACACTGAGCCGGCCCTGCTCGCGGCGGGTCAGGAAGCGGATCTTCTCGCGCCCCGGCCCAGGACGCACGCTCGCCCCGGCGCCGGTCACGGTGACCCGGTCCCCGGTGATCAGGGTGACGGTGGTGGGACGGCTGCCCGGCTGCGGCGCCGGGGCGACGGCACCCCGGCCGGCGGTCGGGTCAGGACGGGCGGCGGGGCCGGCGGGCGCCTGGGCCACGGCCAGCCCCGGGGTGCCGAGCACCAGACCGAGCACGAGACCGAGACCGGCCAGTTTTCTTCTTCGCTGCAACGGATCCTCCTCGTCGGGCGTTACTACCTGTGGAGAGACGCGCATTGACAGTCATCATGTTTACATACCGGGTATGCAGAATAAAGACGCGATGATGACGGAGCAGCCAACGGAGACACCGCCTTCCGGGATGATCGACCGGTGACCTCCATGAAGGAACGCATGCTCGCCGGCGAGCCGTACATCGCCAACGAGCCGGAGATCGTCGCCGACCTGGACCGCGCCGCGCGACTGATGGAACGCTTCAACACCAGTCCCGTGGCCGACCCCGAGGGCCGGCTCGCGGCCCTGCGCGAACTGCTCGGCGAGGTGGGCGAGGAGACCTGGGTACGACCGCCCTTCTACTGCGACTACGGCTGGCAGATCCGGATCGGGCCGCGCAGCTTCGTCAACTTCAACGCGGTCTTCCTCGACGTCGCCCCGATCACCATCGGCGCCGACGTCCAGATCGGACCGAACGTGCAGCTGCTCACCCCCACCCACCCCGTCGAGCCCGGCCCGCGCCGTGACAAGTGGGAGGCGGCCAAGCCGATCACCATCGGCGACAACGTCTGGCTCGGCGGCGGCGCGATCGTGCTCGCCGGCGTCACCGTCGGGGAGAACACCGTCGTCGGCGCGGGTGCCGTCGTGACGAAGGACCTGCCGGCCAACGTCGTCGCGCTGGGTAATCCGGCTCGCGTCGTACGCCAGCTCGACTGACCCCCGATCAAGCCCACCACCTGCACAAACGTCCATCCGCGACTGGCGCGGACGACCCCGCCCACGGCACTGTGGGTGGTGACGTCGTCACCAGGAGGCGGGGATGATCGGTCGGGTGCTCGAACTGCGCGTGCACGGGGTCTCCAACACGCCCCCGGGCCAGATCCTCGGCCTGCGGCCCGCGCCGGGGGCCGACCCGCCCCCACCCTGGCGCGTCGCGGGCGACCCGGTCACCGGCTTCTACCGCTCCCCCGCCGCCGGGCCGGACGACCCCGTCGTCGTCGAGGCGTACAGCTGGGGGCAGTTGACCTCCGGCGGGCGGACCGCGCGTGACGTGGAGCGGGCGCTGTGGACGCTGCTGCTGCCCTTCACCCTGGCCAACGTCGCGCTGCACGCCCGGCCGGGCATCCCGGCGGACCCGGACGACGAACGCCCGGCCGGCAGGTCGGGGGTCACCGCCTGGTTGATCCGGCTGTTCTGCCTGAGCCTCACCGGCACGCTCGCGCTCACCTTCACCGGCGTCGGGGTCGACCTCGTCGGCTGGCAGTGCGTCGACGAGGACTGCCTGCGCCGGATCCCCGGCCCGTGGGAGTTCCTCGGGCAGGGCTGGTGGAGCGAGGGCGCGCGGCCCCTCGCCGTCGGCCTGCTCGCACCGCTCGGCGTGCTGGCCCTGCTCGGCCTGGTGAGCTGGCGGACCTACCAGTACGAGGCGCAGATGCCCGCCGAGCCGGTCCCCCTCGCCGGCGCCCGGCCGCCCGACGCAACCCCGACGGAGGAGCCCGCGCGGCCCACGCCGGAGCCACCGCCGCCCGAGCCGCCATCCGGCCCGCTGGGCAACCCGCTCCAGCACCCCACCTTCTGGGCCGGGGAGGGGCAACTGCGCCGTGCGGCCGTGCTGCACCTCTGCACCGGCGCCGTCGTGGCCGCCGCCGTACCACTCGGTGCGGTCCTCACGATGGACCCGCCCCGCGGCGCCCGGGCCGCCGTCGCCTGGCCCACCGTGGCCGCGCTCGCCGCCGCGGTGCTGATCGCGGTCGTGGCGCTCGCGCGGCCCTGGCTGACCCGGCGCGCCGGCCACGCCCCGCTCGGCCGCTGGAGCGTGGCGGTCATCGTGCTCACCGGCGCCGGGCTGGCGGGCACCCTGCTGATCCTGCTGCTGCCCGACGGGCCCGCGGGCACCCCGCTGGCCGACCTGCGCCAGGTGCCCGGCTGCGGCCGGCAGCCCGCCGCGCCGCCGTGCCCGGCCGACCGGTCGCTGCCCGGCGTCGACCGCGTCGTCGCCTGGTTCGGCACCGGGCAACTGCTGCTGCTGATCGCGATCGGGTCGGTGAGCCGGTCGGGGCGGCGGGCGCTCGCCGCGCCGGCGGCGGCCGCCCTGCTGCTCGCCCTCGGCGTCGCCTGGATCGCGGGCCGGCTGCCCGGGATCCCGCCCGCGCCCCCGCCGTTGGAGGTATGGATGCTCGCCGTCGGGGTCGTCGCGCTCGCCGCGACCGGCCTGCTGCTGCCGCGCGTGCCGACGCCGGCCGAGCGGCAGCCGCTGGAGCCCCACACCGACCTGGCCTGGGGCGGCCGGGCCCCGGCGCTCATCGCCGGCTTCGGCTGGGTGCTCTGCATCTCCTACTGCGCCGGCCTGCTCTACTGGGTCACCGGCCGGCTCGGCGGCGGCGCGACGGCCGACGCGGTCTCCCCCGTGGCGCCCCCGGTCCCGGTGACCTGGGCCGGGCTCGCGTTCGCCGTCGCCCTGCTCACGCTCGTCGCCACGGCCGCCCGGGCCGGCCTGCTCTTCCTCCGCCTGCGCCGCCACGAGTACGCGGAGCTGGTGCCCGCCGGTCACCGGCTCTCCGGCCACGACCTGCGGCGCTGCCGGCAGGTGAGCGCCTGGCGGGCGCTGCACCGGCTGGTCGGCGAGCACGCGGTGCGGCTGGTCGGTCGCTACGCCGCCGCAGCCGGGGTGCTGGTCACCCTCGGCTACGCCGCCGCGCTCTCCGGCGTCCGGCCCCACCCCACGGCGGCGACCGGCGGCGCCGCCGTGGTCGAGTGGATCTCCGGCGTGGGCGACCGGCTGCTCGGCTGGCTGCCTGTGCTCGTCGGCGCCGTGGGTCTGCTGGTCTACCGGAACGACCTCGTCCGCCGCTCGGTCGGCGTGCTCTGGGACGTCGGCACCTTCTGGCCCCGGGCCGCGCACCCGCTCGCCCCGCCCAGCTACGCCGAGCGGGCCGTGCCCGAGTTGCAGACCCGCGCGGCGGGGCTGCTGGCGCTGGACGAGCACGACCCCCGGGCCGTGGACGGGATCATCCTCTCCGGGCACAGCCAGGGCACGGTGATCTGCGCCGCGGTGATCCTCCAGCTCCCCGCCCGGGCGTGCCGGCGGATCTGGTACTTCTCCTACGGCTGCCAGCTCACCCGGCTCTACGGGCGGGTCTTCCCGGCGTACTTCGGGCCCGACCGGCTGCCGGTGCTGGCCGACGCGCTGACGCCCCCCGGTGGGCGCGCCCGCTGGACCAACTTCTGGCGGGCCACCGACCCCCTCGGCTGGCAGGTGACGGCGGGGGAACGCGACGTCGCCGTACGCGACCCGGAGGCGCTGCACCCCAGCGACGGGGAGGTGGCCGACCCGCCGATCCGCAACCACAGCGGCTATCCGGAGGCGGCCGAGTTCCAGCGGGAACGCTCGCGGGTGGCCTCGCTGCTGCGGCGGGGCGTGCCGGCGCCCCGGCGCGGCACCGGCTGACCCCGACCGGCGGCGGTGGGCGGGGCGCGGGTCAGGCCGGCGGCGGCTCGTCGAGCCGGACGACCAGGTCGGCGGCGTGCGCGGTGCCCGCCACCAGGGCGGCGTTGGCCTCGTCGCTGCCCGTCGCCCACGCCCGGGCCTGCTCCGCCGACCGCCCGTACGCCTGGTGCCGGGCGGTCAGCCGGCGCAGCCGCAGCTCGGCGTCCAGGTCGAGGAACCACGCCTCGTGCAGCAACGACCGCACCTCGTCCCAGGGCGGCGCGCCCAGCAGCAGGTAGTTGCCCTCGGTGACCACCAGCCGCACCGACGGCGGCACCTCGATCGCCCCGGCCACCGGCTCCTCCAGGTCCCGCCGGAACGCCGGCGCGTAGACGGCGGTCGGCTCCAGCCGGCGCAGCCGCCGCAGCATCGAGACGTAGCCGTTGGCGTCGAACGTGTCGACGGCGCCCTTGCGCTCGGCCCGGCCCAACCGGTGCAGCTCGGCCTGGGCCAGGTGGAAGCCGTCCATCGGCACCAGCCGGGCGGCGGGGCCGACCGCCTCGACGATCCGCTCCGCCAGCGTGGACTTGCCCGCGCCGGGCGCCCCCACGATGCCGAGCAGCTGACGCGGGCCGGCGTCGGCGAGGGCGCGCGCCCGCGCGACCAACTCGTCGACCCCGACGACCCGGGCGGTCGTCATCAGCCGAGAACCGGCTCGCTGATCGCGAACCGCGCCTGCACCGCCGCCTGCGCGGTCTGCGGCTGCGGGTCCAGCTCCAGCTCCGGCGGCCCGCCCTCGGCGCCGCCCGTCCCGTACGCCATCCGGCTCATCATGGGCCGCTCCGCCGCGCCCGCGTCGGCCAGCTCGATCAGGGCGGTCACCCGGGCGCCGAGCGCCTCCGCGTACTCGCGGGCGCGCAACAGCGCGTCGGCGATCGCGGCGTGCCGGGCCTCCCGGTGGGCCGGGCTGTCCGGCCGCAGCGACCACCACGGCCCGGCCACCTCGACCTGGTCCTGGTCGGCCAGGCGCAGCATCAGGTCGCCGAGCGCGGTGAAGTCGCTGACCGTCACGGTGGTCGCCACGCTGCCGTGGTACGCGACCACCCGCTCGCCGGAGCGCCGGGTCTCCGGCCGGACCCGCAGCTCGCCGGTCTCCCGCCGGTCGATCGCGGGGCCGTAGCCGTCGAGCAGCACCCGGACGGCGGCGGCCCGCTCGGCCAGCCGGGTCAGGGTGGCCTCCCGGTCCCGGTCGCGGGCCGTGGCGGTCACCGTGAACCGGGCGATCTCGGGAGGGACCTCCCGGTACGCCTCGCCGCGCACCGCCACCACCGGCCCGTCCACCATGCCCTCACCCTAACCGCGCTCCCGTCCGCCCGCCCGCCCCGCGCGGGAAGCGACGCGGGCGACCACCGGCCGACGTGCCGCGGCGCGCCGAGGCGTCCTCGGCACCGGTTTGCAGGCGCAGGGGACGCTGCGGGCCGCCCGGTCAGGCGGGGCCGGCGGGTTCCGGGAGGTGGCCGGTGTAGGCGACGGTGCCGGGGCCGACGCGGCAGCCGGTGAGGTGCCCGCCCGCCTCGCCCAGCGCCAGCAGGTACGCGATCTCGTCGGCGTGGTCCCCGCTCGTCGGGAACTCCCGCCGGGACGCGTGCAGGTCCCGGTCGAGCAGGGCCGTCCGCAGGTCGCGGGCCTGCCGGTAGCCCTCGACAAGCGCGTCCAGGTCGTCGCGGACCAATGCCGCCGACAACTCGTCCAGGAAGGCGCGCACCCGGTCGAGCTGCCGGACCACCTGCTCGCGGTTGTGGAACAACATGTCCGCGGTCCGCTTCGCGGGCGTACCGGCGATCCGGGTGCCGTCCCGGAAGCTGCCCGCGGCGAGGCCGAGCACGGCGTCCCGGACGTCCGACCGGGCCACCGCCCCGGCGAGGCTGCCGGCCAGCAGGTGGGGGACGTGGGACGACAGGGCCACCACCGCGTCGTGCACGGACGGGGACATCGGCACCACCCGGGCCGCGAAGACGTCCACGACGAGGCCGGCCAGGAGCCGGAACGCGTCGATGCCCTCCGGCGCCGGGCAGAGCACCCAGGCCGCTCCCTCGAAAAGCGCCGGCACGGCGGCGGTCAGCCCGAACCGCTCCGTGCCGGCCATCGGGTGCCCGGGGACGAACCGGCCGGTCAGGCCGCGCTCGACGGCGAAGGCCGCCAACCCGCCCTTGGTGCTGCCCACGTCGGTGACCACGCAGCCCTCGGGCGTGTGGGCGGCGACGGTGACCAGGGCGTCCGGCAGGGTCGGCAGTGGCCCGCAGAGGAACACCAGGCCACGGTCCCGCACCGCCTCGACCAGTTCGTCGGGGAAGGCGATCCCCCGCCGGCGTCCCTCCGCCCGGGTGGCCTCGTCGGGATCCCAGCCGGCGACGTCCACGCCCGCCTCGTGCAGCCGCACCAGGATCGACCCGCCGATCAGGCCGGTGCCCACCACGGCGGCCCGCAACGGCCCGCCGGGTCTCTCACGCATCAGGCACCTCGGCGTTTCGGTCGGTACATGTCGAGGACGCCCCGACTCGCTTCGGCGCCGAGGATATCGCTTTTCCAGTACCCCTTCATCTCCCGCTCGCCGAGCGGCGTGAGGGTCAGCATGCCGCTGCGCGGGGCGTAGTCCTCGTGCGCGTCACCGATCTTGTAGATGAGTTCGAGCTGGCCCTTGTCGTACGTGACGCCGACGGACGAGACGGTGGCGAAGCAGCGGGCGACGAACCCGGGCTCGCGGCGGACCGCCGCCATGGCGTCCTGCTCGGTCCGGTAGAGCTGGACGGAGTAGGTCAGCTCACCGCCGCGCAGGCCGATGTGGGCCACCCCCCAGGTGCCCGACGACGACTCGTAGACCCACCGGCCCAGCACCGGGTGGGCCCAGATCAGCAGGAACAGCCGCTGCACCACGCCACCGATGAGGGCCAGGCTGAGCGCGGACACCAGCACGGCCAGTATCTTGGCCCCGCTGTCGCGCAGCTCGGCCTGCCGGAGCACGGCGACGTTCAGCACGCCGAAGATCACGGCGGCCGTCGCCAGGGACGCCTGCCGCACGCCGTCGATGTTCCGGTCCCGCAGCAGCGGGTGCAGGTAGCGCACCTCAGCCCGCCCTCGCGCCGGACCGGGACGCCCCGGCCTCGCTGGCCGGCCGACCGCTCCCGGCCACCCGCGCACCGCCGTCCATCGCCACGCCCCCGACCTCGACCTCTCCGGGCGCGCGCACGACCGCGACGTGACGCAAGATCACATGCGAGGCCCGCGGCAGACTACCGCCCGGAGGGCACCCCGGGCGACCCCGTCGAGCCCATCGCTCCCGGCGGGCGCCGCGGTCGTACGGCGGGCGCTTCGGGGGCGCCGCAGTCGCGCGGGGTCAGCCACGCAGCCGGCCGGCGACCGCCGCCACGTGCGCGTCGGACTCGGTCAGCGCCACCCGGACGTGCTGCCGGCCGCCCGGGCCGTAGAGGGTGCCGGCGGCGGCCAGGATGCCCCGGCGGGCCAGCCAGTCGACCGTCTCCCAGCAGTCCTCGCCCCGGGTCAGCCAGAGGTAGAGGCCCGCCTCGGAGTGCTCGACCGTGAAGCCGGCCCCGGTGAACGCGGCGTGCAGGATCTCCCGCCGGGCCCGGTAGCGCTCCCGCTGCTCGTCGGCGTGCCGCTCGTCGCCCAGCGCGGCCACCATCGCGGCCTGCACGGGCGCGGGCACGATCATGCCGGCGTGCTTGCGGACCTTGAGCAGCTCCGCCACGAGCGCCGGGTCGCCGGCGACGAACCCGGCCCGGTAGCCGGCCAGGTTGGACCGCTTGGAGAGCGAGTGCACCGCCAGCACGCCGTCGTACGACCCGCCGCAGACCTCGGGCGAGAGCACCGAGACCGGCTCGGCGGACCAGCCCAGGGGCAGGTAGCACTCGTCGCTGGCGACCACCGCACCGCGCTCCCGGGCCCAGTCGACCACCTTGCGCAGGTGGGCCGCCGGCAGCACCCGCCCGGTCGGGTTGCCCGGCGAGTTGACCCAGACCAGGCGCACCCGGGGGGTCGGGCCGACCGCGGTCAGCGAGTCGGCGCGCACGACGGTGGCGCCGGCGAGCCGGGCCCCGTCCTCGTACGTCGGGTAGGCGACCGACGGCACCACGACGACGTCACCGGGGCCCACCCCGAGCAGGGTGGGCAGCCAGGCGACGAGTTCCTTGGAGCCGATCGTCGGCAGCACGCCGAGGCCGTCGACGCCCGCTCCGCAGGCCCGCGCTACCCAGGCGGCGATCGCCTCGCGCAGCGCCGGCGTGCCGGCGGTCAGCGGGTAGCCCGGGGCGTCGGACGCCTCGGCGAGCGCCCGTCGGATCACCTCGGGCACCGGGTCGACCGGCGTGCCCATGGAGAGGTTGATCAGGCCCTCTGGGTGCGCCGCGGCCAGTGCGGCCGCGGCGTCCAGGGTGTCCCAGGTGAACTCGGGCAGCCGCGACGAGACCGGCGCGGGGCGGTTCAGTGGCCCTCGCCGCGCGGCGGCTGCGCGGCGACGAAGGACGCGTCCTTCTCCACCTTGCCGATCTTCGAGGCGCCACCGGGCGAGCCCAGGTCCTCGAAGAACTCGTAGTTGGCGCCGGTGTAGTCCTTCCACTGCTCCGGGACGTCGTCCTCGTAGAAGATCGCCTCGACCGGGCAGACGGGCTCACAGGCACCACAGTCGACGCACTCGTCGGGGTGGATGTAGAGCATCCGGTTGCCCTCGTAAATGCAGTCGACCGGGCACTCCTCGATGCATGCCTTGTCGAGCACATCCACGCACGGCTCGGCGATGATGTAGGTCACCGGTCTTCTCCTCCGCAAGACACGCCGCGATCACCCGCGACGGTAAGAGCCTAGTATCTCGCCGGGGAGGGGGTCGATCGTGCTCCGACAGCAGGATGTGGGACACCGGATCGTGGTTCGCCGGATTGTGGGGATTCGCGAAGGCCGGCCCCTCTTCTCGGACGCCCTCGGCGAGCTGGTCGAGCTGAGCGAGACCCATCTCACTCTCGCCACCACGCAGGGCCGGCTCCGGGTCCCGGTGGCCGAGGTGCACCGGGCCAAGCGGGTGCCGCCGACCCGCCGGCCCACCGCCGCGGCCGTGATCGAGTTGGAGCTGGCCGCCGACGAGGCGTGGCCCGCCGCCGTCCGGGGTCGGCTCGGGGACTGGCTGCTGCGCGCCGCCGACGGCTGGACCGGCCGGGCCAACTCGGCGCTGCCGGTGGGCGACCCGGACCGGCCGCTGCCCGCCGCGCTCGACGCGGTGGAGCGCTGGTACGCCGACCTCGGCCAACCGGCGCTGGTCAACACCCCGCTGCCGCTCGCCGCCCCGGTCGGCGCCGAACTGGACGCGCGGGGCTGGGGCAGCGGCCCGCCCGTGCTGGTGCAGACCGTGCCGCTGACGGGGCTGCCGCCAGCAGCCGCCGGGTCACCGCCGGTCGAGCTGGCTGCCACGCCGTCGGACGACTGGCTCGCCGTCGTCGCGGGCAGCAAGGGCGGCCTGCCGGACGCCGCCCGGCACGTGCTCACCGCCGTGGGCCAGGTCCGCTTCGCCCACGTGTACGCCGACGGCGCGCTGGTCGCCGTCGGCCGCGGCACGGTCACCGGGTCGGGGCGCTGGCTCGGGCTCAGCGTGATCGAGGTGCGGCCCGAGGCGAGGCGGCAGGGCCTGGCGGGCCGGGTCATCCGCGCGCTCGCCGACTGGGGCGCCGCGACCGGCGCCTCGCGCGCCTTCCTCCAGGTCGAGCAGCGCAACACCCCGGCGGTGGCCCTCTACCGGACCCTGGGCTTCACCACCCACCACACCTACCTCACCCGCACCGCACCGCGCTGACCGCACCGCGCTCCGGTGTGCGCCGGAGTCGCGCCTGACCTCCGGCCCCGCCCTCTGGGCGGGTGCCGTGCCCCATCTGTGCGGGCAGCTCGACAGGGCCGAACAGGGCATGGTGTCGCCACGAGCGCCCAGGCCGGTCCCGGCGCGGCCGGCGCGCGCCCGTGGACCGGCAGCCGCGCGCAGGTCAGCGACGGACGACCTTGCGGGGCTTGGTGGCCTTCAGCTCGGCGTACCGCTTGAGGGACTGCGAGCGGTGGTCGAGGCCGAGCGCCGTGAGCAGCAGGTAGCCGAGCAGCACCCCGACGCCGGTGGCCGCGAGGTAGAGCCAGATCTGGGCGAAGAACGTGCCCGCGCCCCCGCCGAACGGGTTCTCCCCGACCAGCAGCGGCCCGACCAGCACCGTCAGCAGCAGCGCGACGCCGACCGCGGCGGCCATGTCGGACCCCCAGGCGGCGACCGGCCGACGTTTGCCCCAGAGGAAGGCGACCACGGCCAGCACCAGCCCGATCACCGCGAACATCCCGAGCGACACCCGGTCGGCGGCGGTGGTGTCGTCGCCGTCGAAGCCGAACCGGATGACCAGCCGGGCGACCACGTTGACCCCGAACAGCGCGACCGCGAGTATCCCGATCGCGCGCCACCGCTCCCTCATCGCACGCCTCCCGCCGTACCCGCCCGCCTCCGCGGCGGGCTTCCTGGCAGGAATGTCTACCACCGGAACCTGGGTGTCGTCAGTCCCCCGGACGGACGGGCGGCGGCGGCGCCAGGACCTGCCGGAAGCCCATCACCGCGAAGGTCATCGCGCCGGCCACGATCATCGCCAGGCCGACCCAGTTGTCGCCGGCGACGAGCAGGTCCCCCTCGGTGGTGCGGACCGCCGCGACCGCCATCAGGACGAACCAGGGCAGCGCGGGCAGCGCCACCGCCCAGCGACGGCCGACCGCCTCGTGGGCGAACCAGCTCAGCGCGATGTTGGCGGCGATGGCGAGGACCACCGAGACGCCGATCAGCTGCCCGCCGACCCGGAGCGTGGCGAGCAGCAGCTCCAGCACCGCGGTCAGCACCCCGCCGAGGACGGCGACCAGCCCACCGGCCACCCGCAGGGCCAGGTCGAGCAGCAGCCGGGACCGGCCGGGCGGCGGTGGCGGGGCGCTCTCCTCGGGGACGACCGGCATCGGCGCGGTGGGCAGCGTCACCGGAGGCCGGCCGCCCCGACCGGGGACCGGTCCGGGCCGTCGGCGACGTCGAGCCCGGCGAAGAGGTCGTCCTCCCAGCCGTACGGCCCGCTGCCCGGGCCCTTCTCGCCCACCGCGAGGGTGTAGTACTCCACGCCCATGAACTCGCTGCCGAAGTTGCCGGCGATCGAGTAGAGCCAGGAGGTGTCGGGGATCTGGGTGGCGTGCGCGCGCATCGCCGCCTCCTTGGCCGCATGCTGGTCGGTGGCGTCGATCCGCGCCGCGATCTGCGCGTCCGGCGTGCAGAACGGCAGCTCGGTGGCCTGGTCGATGCCGGCGAAGGGGTTGTCCGACGAGCCGCCGAAGTGCTCCATCCCGGCTTCCAGGACGCTCTGCGGCATGGCCGTCCAGTAGACCTTGGCCGGGGCGATGCCCTCGGCGCGGGCCAGCTCGACGGCGCGCATCGTCACCCGGTGCGCCTGGATGTGGTCGGGGTGCCCGTAGAAGCCGTTGCCGTCGTAGGTGACCACGACCTGCGGGCGTACCTCCCGCATGATCTCCACCAGGTGGCCGGCGGCCTCGTCGAGGTCGGCCTGCCAGAAGGCCCGGGGGTGCTCGTTGGTGGCGAGCCCCATCATGCCGGAGTCGCGGTAGCGGCCGGCGCCGCCGAGGAAGCGGTGGTCGGTGACGCCGAGCGCGGCGCACGCGGCGTTCAGCTCGGCGATCCGCCACCCGCCGAGCTGGTCCGCCTCGGCGGCGGCGAGCTGGGCCAGCGCCGGCACATGGATCTCGCCCTCCTCGCCGAGCGTGCAGGTCACCAGGGTGACGTGGGCACCGGCGGCGGCGTAGTGCGCCATCGTCGAGCCGGTGCCGATGGACTCGTCGTCGGGGTGCGCGTGGACCAGCAGGAGGCGGCGGTCGGGCAGCGTCGTCACGGTGGTCACTCTATCCGGCGGTTCTCCTCCGCCGGCCGTGACGCGTCCACGCAGGTCGGCCACATCACCCCCGGCGCCGATCTACGATCTGGCCTGTGGACTTTCCGGAGCTGGCCGCCCGCACCCGCCGGTTCAGCCGCGGAGCGCCGCGCGCGGTCGCCGTGGCCGACGACGGCTCCCGGGTGGTCTTCCTGCGCTCGGCCGGCCCGGAGGACCCGGCCGACGCGCTCTGGCTGCTGGACGTGGCGACCGGCGAGGAGCGGCTGGTCGCCGACCCGGCGGCGCTGCTCGGGGCGGACGCGGACGTCGACGCGCTCAGCCCCGGCGAGCGCGCGCTGCGCGAGCGGCTGCGGCTGAGCGCCTCCGGCATCGGCTCGTACGCGCTGGACGCCGCCGGCCGGGTGGCGGTCTTCGCGCTGGCCGGGCGGCTGTTCCGGGCCGACCTGGTGCACGGCGACGTGGTCGAGGTGGCCACCGTCGGCCCGGTGCTCGACCCCCGGCCCGACCCGACCGGGCAGCGCCTGGCGTACGTGACCGACGCCGCCGAGGGGGTCCGCCGGGGTCAGCTGCGGGTGGTCGAACACGACGGCACGGACAGCCTGCTCGCCGGTGAGGACTCCGGGGTGACCTGGGGGTTGGCCGAGCACATCGCGGCGGAGGAGTTCGACCGGTTCCGCGGCTACTGGTGGGCGCCCGACGGGCGCTCCGTGCTGGCCGCCCGGGTGGACGAGTCCCGGCTGGACCGCTGGCACCTGCACGACCCGGCCGACCCGGCGAGCCCGCCGACCACGGTCGCGTACCCCCGGGCGGGCGGCCCGAACGCCGAGGTCAGCCTGCACCTGCTCGACCTCGACGACGGCTGGGTCGACGTGCACTGGGACCGGGAGACCTACCCGTACCTGACCGCGGTGCACTGGGCCGACGGCGGGCCGCTGATCACCGTGCTGCGCCGTTCCCAGCAGCACGGCCTGGTGCTCGCGGTCGACCCGCGTACCGGCGAGACGCAGGTGCACGCCGAACTGGCCGACCCGCGCTGGGTGGAGCCGATCCCCGGCACCCCGGCGCACCTGCCGGACGGCCGGGTGCTGGTCGGCGGGGAACTGGCCCACGACGGGTACGACGCCCGTTGCCTCTTCGCCGACGGGACCCTGCTCACCCCGCCGTCGCTCTACGTGCGACGGGTGGTGGGGCGGCTGCCCGGCGGCACCGGCCCGGCCGACCTGCTGGTGGAGGCGAGCGACGGGGAGCCGAGCGAGCGGCACCTGTTCCGGGTGCGCACCACGATCGGCGGCGGCGTCGACGCCCGCCGGATCACCACCGACCCGGGCTGGCACACCGCCGCCGTTGGCGGGGACGTGCTGGTGGTGGGCAGCGCCTCGCTCGACCACCCGGGCACCCGGTGGACGGTGTGGCAGGGCGAGCGTGAGGTGGCCGTGCTGCGTTCGCTCGCCGCGACCCCGCCGTACTCGCCGCTGCCGCTGCTGGAGCGGGTCACCGACCGGCGGCTGCCGACGGCGGTGCTCTACCCGGACAACTACGTCACCGGGCGGCGGCTGCCGGTGCTGCTGGACGTCTACGGCGGCCCGGGGCACCAGGAGGTGCTCGCCGCCCGCTCGGCCTGGCTGGAGCGCCAGTGGTGGGCCGACGCCGGCTTCGCGGTGGTCACCGTCGACAACCGCGGCACCCCGGGCGTGGCCCCCTCCTTCGAGAAGGCGATCCACCGGCGGGTGGCCGACGTCGTGCTGCTCGACCAGGTGGACGCGCTCACCGCGTTGGCCGGCAAGCACCCCGACCTCGATCTCGGCCGGGTGGCCGTGCGCGGCTGGTCGTTCGGCGGCTGGCTGGCGGGGCTGGCGGTGCTGCGGCACCCGGAGCTGTTCCGGTGTGGCATCGTCGGGGCGCCGGTCACCGACTGGGCGCTGTACGACACCGCGTACACGGAGCGCTACCTGGGCCTGCCGGAGGACGGCACGGACGTCTACGCGCACCACTCGCTGGTGGAGTTGGCCGGCGAGCCGGTGGCCGATCCGGAGTCGGCCCGGCCGCTGCTGCTGGTGCACGGCCTGGTCGACGACAACGTGGTGGCCGCGCACACCCTGCGCCTGTCGGCGGCGCTGCTGGCGAGCGGCCGGCCGCACTCGGTGCTCCCGCTGACCGGGGCCACCCACATGGCCGCCGGCGGCACCGCGGAACGCCTGCTCAGGCTGGAGCTGGACTTCGTCCGCCAACACCTCTGACGGCCGCCCCACCCGGCCGGGACGGCCGGACCGGTGCCGGCGGGCCAGCGGCGTGGCAGGCGACGCCGGACGCGCGGAGGCCCCGGTCGACAACGCTGTCGACCGGGGCCCGTCCGTGGTGTTGGTGCCTGAGGGTTACTGCTTGACGTACGCGTTCACGAAGGCCGGGTAGCCGAAGACGCTGGAGACGAAGACCCCACCGGCCTTGGAGCCGTGCACCAGGTAGGCCACGTCGACGAAGAGCGGCACGACCGGGGCGTGCTCCTTCATGATCCGCTCGTCGAGCTTGGCCCACTCCGGGCCCTGCTCACCCGGCGGCAGGGCCAGGATCCGGTCGAACTCGGCGTTGATCGTCGCGTCGTTGAAGAACGCGCTGTTGCTGTTGCCCTCGGGCTTGATGGTGCGGCCGTCGTAGAGCACCGGCAGGATCGAGGCGCCGCTCGGCCAGTCCGCCGCCCAGTTACCGATGTACAGGTCCCAGGGGTTGTCCTTCTTCTTGACCTCGTCGAGCTTCGAGTCGTCCGGGATGTTCCGGACGGTGATCTTGAAGCCGGCCCGCTCCAGGTTGCCCTTGAGCTGGGTGGCGATCTGCTGCTCGGTCGTGTTGTCCGCGACGCCGAGGACCAGCTCCGGCGTCTGGCCGCCGAGCAGTTCCTTGGCCTTGTCGACGTTGCCGTTGGCGCCGGCCGGGTAGGCGTCGTACGCCTTGAAGCCGATCGTGGACGGCGGCATCAGCGTGGTCATCGGCGAGGCGACGGTCTGCCCGCCGACCGACTTGATCAGGCCCTCGCGGTCGATGGCGTAGTTCAGCGCCTGGCGGACCTTCAGGTCCTTGACCCGCTGGTTGTTGATGACGAGCTGGTTGGAGCTCGGCGTCGGGGAGAGGATGGTCCGCTCCTTGAGCGCCGGGTCGTTGGCGACCTTGGCGACCAGCGAGGCGGGCACGTAGTTGAAGGCGATGGCGCTCTGGTCGGCGCCGTTGTCGGCGATCACCCGGTTGTTCGCGGCGTCGGCCGTCGCGCCGAAGCTCCAGACGAACTGGTCCGGGTACTGGTGCCGCACCGGGTCGGTGTTCGGGTCCCAGTGCGGGTTGCGGTCCAGGGTGATCTGCACGCCGACCTGGTTCTTGGCGATCTTGTAGGGGCCGGACGAGAACGGCTGGTGGTCCAGGTTGACGCCGGTGTCCTTGTCGGCCGGCAGCGGCGCGGTGGTCGGCAGCGAGACCGCGAACGGCAGGTCACAGCGGGGCTTGGCGAACTCGAAGCGCAGGGTCTTCGCGTCCGGGGTGCTCAGGCCCGGGGGCAGCGAGGTCTTGTTCTTCTTGAAGTCCCACTTGGTGTCGAACTGCGGGCTGTCGGCCAGCCACTCCTGGATGTAGGTGGGGCCGCCCGACAGGTCCGGGTCGAAGGATCGGGCGATGCCGTACGCGATCTCCTTGGAGGTGATCGGGCGGCCGTCCTCGAACTTGACCCCGTCCTTGATCTTGAATTCCCAGACCTTGCAGTCGTTGTTGACGTTGGTGCCCGGCGTCTCGGCCAGGTCGCCGACGAGAACCAGGCCGCCCTTGCCGTCGTCCTTCCACGTGGTCAGGTAACGGGAGAACAGCGGCGACGTCATCAGGCCGGCGAACGAGTACGTCCGCTGCGGGTCCAGGTGGGAGATGGGGGTCTCCCGGATGATGGTGAAGGTGCCGCCCTTCTGGGCGCCCGGCACCTCGGCCGCCGGACCCATGGAGTCCTTCGGGTCGGTCGCGATGACCCCGGTCTGCTGCCGGTTGGTGTCCACCGTGGTGCCCTCGCCCGTGTTCTCCGAGCACGCACCCAATGCCACAACCAGTGCGATCGCGCCGCCTGCGGCGGCCGCCACGCGTGGTCGCATCTCCTACCTCCTCCACCCAGGTGCCGCCGGGCGTGAACGCCGACGTCCCGAGGATCGTAAAGAAGAAAACCTACGAGTTGTGTAACAGTTGTCGATAAATTTCACCGCCGTCCGACCGGCGGACGCCCGGGGCGGGCGCGCCGGCCGGGACGGGCGGGTCACCCGAGCCGTACGCGGGGGTCGATGGCGGCGTAGAGCAGGTCGACCAGCACGTTGGCGAGCACCACGAAGACCGCCGAGATGAGCACGGTCGCCATGATGGTGGGCAGGTCGCCGGCGCGCACCGCCTCGACGGCGGTCCGCCCCAGCCCCTGGATGCCGAAGGTGGTCTCGGTGATCACCGTGCCGCCCAGCGCAGCCCCGACGTCCAGGCCGGCGATGGTGACCACCGGAGTGATCGCGGCGCGCAGCGCGTGCCGCCCGTACACCTTCGGTTTCGCCAGGCCCTTCGCCCGCGCGGTGCGCACGAAGTCCTCGGAGAGCGTCTCCAGCATCTGCGCCCTCGACAGCCGGGCGTAGATGGCGGAGAAGAGGAAGGCCAGCGCGACCCAGGAGAGCGCCAGGCCGCTGGCCCACTTCAGGGGATTGTCGAAGATCGACGTGTAGCTCGGCACGGGCAGCAGGCGCAGGTTGTAGACGAAGACCAGCAGCAGCACCGCGCCGACGAAGTAGAGCTGGAGCGAGGCGCCGGTCAGCGAGAAGCCGATCGCGGCCCGGTCGAGCCAGGTGCCGCGGCGCAGCGCCGAGACCATGCCGAGGCCGACGCCGAGCAGCAGCCAGAGGATCGCCGCCGGGATCACGATGCTCAGCGTCACCGGCAACACCCGGGCGATGGTGTCCAGCACCGCCTCGTTGTTGACGTACGACCAGCCCAGGCAGGGCGCGTCGCACCGGCCGCCCTGGGCGCTGCCCAGGTCCCGCCCGGTGAAGATGCCCTTCATGTAGCCGGCGTACTGGGTGATCAGCGGGTCACGCAGGCCCAACTCCTCACGGACCCGCTCCAGCCGCTCGGGGTTGCAGTTCTTCGGGCACATGCCGCTGACGGGGTCGCGGGGCAGCGCGAAGAACATCAGGAAGGTCAGCACGCTCACCGCGAACAGGGTGAGCACCGCGGAGAAGATCCGCTTGATCAGAAAGCGCGCCATCGGATGCCCCCTACCGGGACGACTTCGGGTCGAGCGCGTCGCGCAGCGCGTCGCCGAAGAGGTTGAACGCGAACACGAGCGCGAAGATCGTGATGCCGGGGAAGAAGACGAACGCCGGGTCGGTCTGGAGGTAGTCCAGGCTCTGGTAGATCATCCGACCGAAGCTCGGCGTCTCCTCGGTCAGCCCGACGCCGATGAACGACAGTGCGGCCTCGCTGGTGATGAACTGCGGCACCGCCAACGAGAACGACACCAGGATCGGCGCCCAGATGTTCGGCAGCAGTTGCCGGAAGAGCATGTGCGCCAACCCGGCGCCGCTGGCCTTGGCGGCCTCCACGAACTCCCGCTCGCGCAGCGCGATCACCTGGCCGCGGACCAGCCGGGCGGTGCCGGTCCAGCCGAAGATCGCGAAGACGGCGATCAGCACCCCGACCCCGAAGGCGGGCGAGACCGCGTCCCGCTCTCCGTAGAAGCGCAGCGTCAGGGTCGGGGTCAGGGCCAGCGCGATGATCAGGAACGGCATGGCCAGGGTCAGGTCGGTGATCCAGTTGATCACCGCGTCGAGCCAGCCGCCGAGGTAGCCGGCGAGCGCGCCGAGCGCGATGCCGATGGCCGCCGTGATCACCGCCGCCGCGAAGGCGATCAGCAGTGAGGTACGCAGGCCGTACACCAGCCGGATGAAGATGTCCCGACCGAGGTTGGGCTCCAGCCCGAAGAAGTGGTCCCCCGACACGCCACCGGCGTAGCCCAGCGGCATGCCGAAGCCGTCCAGCTTGGCCTGGAACTGGTCGCGCGGGCTGATCCCGTAGAACGCCTCGATCAGCGGCGCGGCGAGCGCCACCAGCACGAAGAAGACCAGCATCCCCCCGCTGACCATCGCCGTCCGGTCGCGGCGCAGCCGGAGCATGGCGAGTTGGCCGGGCGATCGGCCGACGAAGCCCTTCTCCTTCGGCGCGTCGGCGCCGCCACCCGAGTCGATCTCGGCCAGCGCCACGCCCTCCACCGGGGACATGCTCATCTCGACACCTCCTCGACGCCCGCACCCGTGCCCGCCGGCTCGCCGCCCGCGTCCGCCGGCTCGCCGCCCGCGCCGTCTGCCGGCTCGGCGGCCGACGTCGCCGGCTGCCCTGCCGGGGCGGCCTCGACGGGCCCCCGCTCCGGGAAGTGGCAGGCCGCGGCCTGGCCTCCGCCGTCGCGGGACACCAGCGCCGGCTCCTCGGTGGCGCAGATGTCCTGCGCCTTCCAGCAACGGGTGCGGAACCGGCAGCCCGACGGCGGGTTGAGCGGGGTGGGCACGTCGCCGGCCAGCCGGATCCGGCCGGCCGGGCCGAGCTTGGTGACGTCCGGGATCGCCGAGAGCAGCGCCCGGGTGTACGGGTGCTGCGGGCGCTCGTAGATGTCGTCCCGGTCGCCGATCTCGACGATCTTGCCGAGGTACATGACGGCGACCCGCTGGCAGAAGTGCCGCACCACGGCCAGGTCGTGCGCGATGAAGACGAACGCCAGGCCCAGGTCGCGCTGCAGGTCGCGGAGCAGGTTGACCACCTGCGCCTGGATCGACACGTCCAGGGCGGAGACCGGCTCGTCGGCGACGATCAGTTTCGGCCGCAGCGCCAGGGCGCGGGCGATGCCGATGCGCTGACGCTGGCCGCCGGAGAACTCGTGCGGGTACCGGTTGTAGTGCTCCGGGTTCAGCCCGACCAGCTCCAGCAGCTCCTGCACCCGGGCCTTGATCCCGCCCGGCGGATCGATCCCGTTGACCTGCAACGGCATCGCGACGATCCGGCCGACGGTGTGCCGGGGGTTCAGCGAGGCGTACGGGTCCTGGAAGATGATCTGAAGGTCCTGCCGCAGCGGACGCAGCTCACGCCGGCCGGCGTGGGTGATGTCCTGCCCGGCGAACTCGATGCTCCCCGCGCTGGGCTCCAGCAGGCGGACCAGCATCCGGCCGGTCGTCGTCTTGCCGCAGCCGGACTCCCCCACCAGACCGAGCGTCTCGCCCGGGCGCACGTCGAAGTCCAGCCCGTCCACGGCCCGCACCAGGCCCGTGCTCCGCAGCCCGCTGCGCACCGGGAAGTGCTTGGCCAGCCCGCGCACCCGCAGCAGCGGCTCGACCGTCTCGACACTCATCGGGTCCCACCTTCGTTCGCGACTGCGGGACTCCGCTCCGCTGCATTCCTCGCGCTCACCGAGCGACCCTTGTTCGCGACTGCGGGACTCCGCTCCGCTGCATTCCTCGCGCTCACCGAGCGACCCTTGTTCGCGACTGCGGGACTCCGCTCCGCTGCATTCCTCGCG